>CBDUZY010000216.1:0-5503 GCA_965371825.1 uncultured bacterium | reverse complement strand
GCGGGCGCGACGCATCGTTGCGGGCCTTCAGAAGCTATACCCACAAGCGGGCTGTGCTTTGGAACACCGCGAGCCGCTCGAGCTTTTGATAGCGACGATTCTTTCCGCTCAGTGCACCGACGAGACAGTCAACAAGGTCACGCCCGTGCTGTTCGCGCGTTTTCGCACGGCAAAGGCGCTGGCGGATGCCCGCCGCGAGACCATCGAGAGGATCATCCATTCGACCGGGTTCTTCCGCCAGAAGGCAAAAAGCATCCAGGGATCGTGCAAAGCGATCGTCGAGGGATTCGGCGGCAAGGTCCCAGACACGATGGACGAACTGCTGACGTTGCCGGGCGTGGCTCGCAAGACCGCCAACGTCGTCCTCGGAACCGCGTTCGGTAGGAACGACGGCGTCGTGGTCGACACACACGTCGGGCGGCTTGCGACGCGTATGGAGCTGACCTGGTCGAGCAAGAACGGCAAAGACGCGGTCAAGATCGAGCGCGATCTGATGGAAATCATTCCGCGCAAGGACTGGACCTTCGTTTCGCACGCCTTGATCCGGCATGGCCGGCGCGTGTGCTCGGCCCGCAAGCCGGATTGCGAGGCGTGCGGCCTCGCCAAGAATTGTCCCGCCTGCGGCGTGCGAAATTCCGCCGGATGTGCCGTCTAAACGGACCGAATATTACACCGCGCCGGTCGAATCTCCCGACAGAAGCCGTGCGGACCGGCTGCACTTACGGCGTGGGCGAGGAATTGTTCAATATGGAAGGATCAAGCCCGACGGTTATCGAACCGCGATCCGTCAGCACAGACCATCCGGACATGCCGGTCGCCTGCATCGATCTTGATCGCTTCTGCGAAGACTGCGCCTACAACCTCCGCACGCTGCCGGTTCATCGCGATCCGCACACCGGAATCCCGATCGTTCGCTGTCCGGAGTGCGGCCGGCTTCAACCGGCAAACAACGCCTCGACGGCGCTCAGGCCGTGGCTTAACCGTGCGACATCTTTGTTGCTGGGTCTTTGGGTGCTTACCGTGGGCTCCCTTTTCGCTCTTGGCGTGATGGGCGAGGTTGGAATCAGCTACGCCACATTGGATGAGTTCACCCATCACAGCGGTGGTCAGATCCAACGGATCAGCACTACGACAATCCGCACGTACAGCAGTTTCGGCCCGTTGGAGGTCGCAGAAGCCTATCCGGGGTACAAACTCGTCCTGTCGCTCATGCTCGGGACCTCGTTGTTGTTGGGGCTCGTCCTCGGCACGTACCTGGTTGTCGTCGCTCCCCATTGGAGCCGCGCTGCGTACATGGTCGTCGCGATCAGCGTTCCATTACTAGTGGGACTCGGCGTTGGGTTCGCGTGGAGTCGTGAAGCGCCGCACTTGTTCGGCTGGGGCATGCTGTTTGTGATGACCCACACCGCCGCGCAGTTGCTCGGCTGGATGCTCGGCGTCACCTTCGGACGTCCGATCGCCAGACTCACCGTGCGAATCGTCCTGCCGCCCGGCATCAGACCGCGTCTGGCGTACCTGTGGCACGCAGATCGCAAGGCCTTCCCGAGACCGGTATGACTGGCCGTTCGGGTTAGTTCCACCTCGTGCGTTGAAAACTCTCCATCGTCCGCCGACAACTAACTTCGGCGAGAAGTACGGCGCTGGACGATGGTGGGTTCCAGATGATGAATGAGACGAGCGAACGCCAGCCGCGATCCGTTGCTGGCACGTAGGGCAGGTCGAGGAACGAGACCTGCCGGATTCCCGGGCGCCGTCTCTTCTACGGCGGCGTCTTGGCCGCAGACGTAGACTCACTCAACTCGATGTGAATCTCGGGCTCGGTGAACTGGCGGCGGATTGCGGCGATCCCTTCCGTC
Organism: uncultured bacterium; assembly: GCA_965371825.1. Taxonomy (GTDB): domain Bacteria; phylum Planctomycetota; class Phycisphaerae; order UBA1845; family UBA1845; genus JAJRUK01. Next base: position 3,647 of record CBDUZY010000216.1, on the reverse strand, counting down.
ACCAGCTTGCGGATCTGTTCCTGATCCTCCGGCGAGGAGGCGATGACGAGTCTCTCGCGGTCTATCAGCCGCAGCTCGAACGTAACCGTGTCACCGACGGTGATGAAGTGCGTGGCGCCGATCTTGTTGACGGTAGTGTCGTCTCGCTCTCGCAGTTGAGCCAGCAGGCCTTCGTGAAGCGCCCTCGCGACAAAGCGTGGAAGCTTCTGCGACTCCATGAATCGTCCGGCGGCGGTCGCCGCGGTCGCGTCGAGGTCATATGAGCGGCCGACCGACGCTTCTTGCAGAACTCCCGGCTTTGCGATGGCGAACAGCTTCACCAGGATCGGCGGAGCAACGACGGTGGTCACGAGGGTCATCATGATGCTGACCCCGAACATGTCGTGGTCTATGACGCCGTGAGCCAGGCCTACGCCGGCTACGATAAGCGCCACCTCGCCGCGCGGAAGCATTCCGATGCCGACGCGCGCGGCTCCGAGCATGTTGAACTTCACCAGGAGCGTCGGGGCACCACACCCAATAACCTTGGCGACGATCGCAACCAGGCTGAACAGGATGCCGAACGTCAGCGCATGCCCCATCGCGGAGAAGTCCACGAGCATTCCCATGGTGCAAAAGAAGACGGGTACGAAGATGTTCGCCGTACCCTGTAGACTCCGGCCGAGCTGGTGAGCGAATTCTTTCTCCTTTGCCAAACCCAGCCCCATGGAGAACGCCCCGATGATCATGGCCAGGTGGCCGATCGCCTCCATCAAGCCGCTCAACATGAACGCAAGTGCCAAGGCGCAGCCCGCAACGACACCGGGGCCCTTGAACCGCACCAGCACCGAGCGTATCGGTCCGGAAAGCAGAATGGCCGCTCCCGTGCCCACGAACCAGAACCCGAAGGCGGAGGCTGCGATCTTGCCGATCTGGGACCATTCGACGGTCTCGCCGGTCTCTCCTCCAGCCGCGGACATTGCGACCACGATGGCGAGCACCAGGATGCCGAGTACGTCGTCGACCACCGCCCCGGCGATGATCGTCACGCCCTCCGGCGTATCGAGCTTCTGTCCCTCCGACAGGATTCGCGCCGTGATGCCCACGCTCGTCGCGACCGAGATCGTCCCCATGAAGAGGGCGACGGGGTTCATGAAGCCGACGCCGTACCACCACGCGTACAGCAAGTCGCCGGTCATGAACGCCCCGAGCACCCCGCCCGCTCCCACGAGGCTGCCCTGAAGGGCGAATCGGAAGAACTGCTTGAAGTCGGTTTCGAGCCCAGCCAGGAACAGTAGGACGAGCGATCCGACGGTGGAAATGGCGTAGATCGTTTCGTCCACGGGGATGATGCCGGGCAGGGCGGCGTGTGACTCGGGAAAGAGGACGAAGTCGCCAAACGCCACGCCGCCTAGGGCGTAAGGTCCGATGAGCAGACCGGCGGCAAGTTCGCCCAGCACAGCGGGCTGCTTGAGCAGTCTTTCGAAAAACTCGCCGGCCAGCTTGGCCGTCGCGATCACCACGGCGAGCTGGAACACCAGCATCACCATCAGGTGCGTGACCTGTTCCGGGCTCGCCGCGTGGGGGGACGACGCCTCCGCGACTCCGGCGAGCCCATCGCTGCCCAGCAGGACGAAGGCGAACAGAAAGATCACCACGGGTCCGAACAAGCGCGTACCGCGACGACGTTTGGTCAAGATGTCGGCTAACGAGGTATACAAGCGGCCCTTCCAGAAGCGAAGGAGATCACCGCTCGGTTTGCGAGTACGGATAACCGCCGGCGGCCCTCACTTCACTTTGGTCGGCCAATATGCAGCATCACGCCGAAGTCCGCAAGGGGAGGGCACGTAGCCCAGCCGCCCCCGGCTGGGACGTCGCAGTCGTAGCATTCACACCCGGGGCGGGTGTGCCACACGCGCGACCATGGCTACTGATCGTGGAGGTAGTTCGCGAACGTCATCGTATCTTCCACTGTCACCACAGCGCCGGTGCCGTCGTATCCCACGGTGAACGCGACGGTGGCTGAGAAGAGGTACGTGCAGATGAACCCGTGCGGCAGGCTCCCTTCCGCCAGGCGCTGGCTGATTCGCTCGCGCGTGCACCTTACCGGCGGGGCGGGCACCAGGTGGACGACCTCCTCGCCGTTGACGCGATATACCTTGCGGTTGATGATTCGGTACCTCTTGGGATCACCCGTGATTTCGCACGCCTGGTCGAAGGACATGCCGGGCTTCAGTGCCGCCTTCGCCTGACGACCCGTCTCCGACGGGTCGAACGATCCGTACCCGCCGGTGAAATAGAGCACCACCAACCCGAGGCCCAGGACAGCCAATATCCCCATGACTAACTTCATTTGACAGCTCGCAAGTGAAACGAGCTGCACGCCCCATCTATGAAGCTGCGTTGTTGGACAACGCATCGCGGCAGCGACCCGTCGCCCGGTTGGACACCGAGATCACGGTAACAAGTCGCCCTTCTCGAGTCGTATGCGCATTGCTTCCTCGGATACGACGAACTCCCTGGACAAGATCTGTGTGACAAGTTTGCGTCGAAAGCCGTCTGACACATTCGTATCCTGTCCAGCCTTGTCGTCAACTTGCGCCCTCGCAACTCCCAAACGATCGCGAAGAACATCGTCGGGCATGAGCACATAGGAGGCAAACGCATTCGCTTGATACTCCAGACGCCCGTAGGATTGATCGGGCATTCTGGCTAGTACGTGTTTCCAGGTTCCGGTCGAGTCGAAGGGCAAACATCGAAATATCTTCTGGTGCAAGATCGCGTGACCGGTTTCGTGAGCTAAGGAAAACCTGCAGCGGTTTGCCCGATTCTTCAATACGTGTTCATCTATGTAGATAGCGGTCATGTCGCGTGCTATCCAGGCATCGACATAGTGTGCAGCGAGCAGGTCTGGCACGGGGATGATATCCCACTTGAGTTGCAGTTCGATAATCTCCTCGATCGGGATTGGCAAGGAACGCTCAAGGTGATATCGATACAGAAACGATTCGGCTCGTGATCGGAGCTCGTCGTCGTGGAGAAATGGCACATCCATGTTGTTTGTCTGGTTTCCTTAAGCGCGCCGGATTCGGTCGATCAGTTCGTCCAATTCATCCTCACCCACTCTCTCGCCTCGTAACGTCCTGAACAACACCGGTAGCTTGCCAACCAACTCTTCATCTGCAAGAAGATCCGCCGGTAACTCTCCACGTCCTGCCGCTGCGCGGTCGAGGAACTCTCGCCATTCGATGGTATCAGGCTTCAACTCAAGCGCTTCGGCATACTCGGACAACTTGTCCTCCGACGCCGGTGGGGTCATGCGTCCGCGCTCCAACTTAGAGATGTTGCCGGGATCGAAACCGTGTTCTTCGCAAAACAGGCGCAGCGTCTTGCCGATTTGGATACGGCGGTCCTTAAAGAGTTCGCCGAAGGTTCCCGATACCATGATCTCTCCCTTGTTCTATGTTCGCCCGCTTGACCACCCGTGACGTAATGCTGTTGTACAAATTATACAACACTATTCTCGGCAAGGCAAGTGCCGTCCGTAAGTTATTGTATTTCAAGCACTTACGGCGCTTGGCGCCGCCCCGCGGCGTCAAGGCCCGCATCAACGGCAGGGCGAAGTTATCCCATCCTGGCTAAGCCAGGGGTGGGAAACGGATCGATGG
>CBDUZY010000215.1:0-5527 GCA_965371825.1 uncultured bacterium | reverse complement strand
CGAGAATCAGACCGCAGGGCAAGTACCGCCGGTCGCTCGACGTGTTGCGGATCGCCAAGGACATTGCGCCGCACCTGATCACCAAGTCCGGTCTGATGGTGGGACTCGGCGAGACGGTTGACGAGCTGCGTCAGACCTTTCAGAATCTCCGCGACGTCGGATGTGATGTGCTGACCGTCGGGCAGTACCTGCAGCCGACGCTCGACGATCACGCGCCGGTGGCGAAATACTACACGCCTGACGAGTTCGACGAGCTGGGGGAGCTGGCACGAAGTCTCGGGTTTCTCAGCGTCGCTTCCGGCCCCTTCGTGCGGTCCAGCTACAACGCCGCCGAAGTGTTCGAAGAAAGCAAGCGGCGCCTGTCGGAGGCGATCTAGGTAGACGCTCCGCGGGTGCACGGACTTCAGACGTTTGTGGAGGAAAGCGAGCCCTGTCTTTACCTGATTCAGTATCCAGCAAGCTTGGGGGCAGGTTCGTCGTTATCGACGGGCCCGACGGCGCCGGTAAGAGCGTGCTTCACAAGCGTCTCGAAGCCGACCTTGTGGGCGCGGGTGTAGACGTGGTCTCCTGCCGGGACCCCGGGGGAACCACGATCGGCGATCGCGTGCGTTCCGTTCTCCTCGACTACGACCTGAGCGAAATGGACGTAAACTGCGAGACGATGCTCTTTATGGCCTCGCGGGCCCAGCTCGTCACCCAGGTCGTCCGTCCCGCCCTGGCTTCCGGCAAGACGGTGTTGTGCGACCGCTTCGTGACCTCGACGTGCGCATATCAGGGGGCGGGCGGATATGACCCCCAGCGGGTCATCGAACTCGCCCGCTTTGCGATCGGCGATTGCTGGCCCGACGTGACTGTGATCCTTGACGTCGACCCCGAGACCGGTTTCAACCGCATCGGTCGAAAGCCGCACCACGCCGGAAAGAACCGCAAGAACGAGTCGAACGGGCCGAGATTATTCGAGGGCAGCGATCCCGACGCCATGGAAGCCAAGCCAATCGACTTTCACCGGCGGGTGAGGAAGATGTTTCTGGAGGTTCACACCTACTACCCCACGCCCGTCATCACCGTCGATGCTTGCGGCGGTCCAGACTGCGTGTACGAACTGGTATTGGAGGGGCTGGCCGGTGTCGCTTTCTGACGTTCGCCATCAGACGACAGCCCAGCGGTTTGTCCAGCGAGCATACCTTCGCCAGCGCACGCCGCATGCGTACCTGTTTCACGGACCGGACGGCGTGGGCAAGGAGACATTTGCCACCGGACTCGCGGAGCTGATCCTGTGCGCTGATCCCATCGATCAAGATTGCTCGGGTGGCGACGAAGATGACATCGGCTTGGCACGGCTCCGCCGTGGTTGCGGGGAGTGTGAAGACTGCCGCCTCGTCGCCGCCGGAACGCATCCCGATCTCCATCTCATTCATCGACAGCTCATCCGCGATCATCCCGACCCGGAGGTGCGCCGTCGCAAAGGTCTGGAGCTGGGCATCGACGTGCTGCGCCATTTCGTGATGGAGCCCGTGATTCACACACCGTCTCGGGGCCGGGCGAAGATCTTCATTGTTCGCGAGGCGGATCGCATCACCCCGCAGGCCCAAAACGCCCTTCTCAAGACGCTCGAGGAACCGCCCGGCACGACGTTCATCATTCTCCTGGTGCGGGCGCTGGACCGCATGTTGCCCACGACGCAGTCGCGCTGCCAGATCGTGCGATTCGGATCGTTGCCCACCGAGTTCGTTCGGACGAGGCTCGCCGAGCTTCGTCCGGAGTTGCGTCCGGCGCAGGTCGCGTGGTACGCCCGCTGCGGTCATGGAAGTCTCGGGGCGACTGTTGAAAGCACCGAGGACGAGCTGTACGCACTCAACGAACGGATCCTCGAGACAATGGAGTTCTCCAAGAAGCGTCGCACCGATAGCGTCGTCACGCAGTGGACCGAGGAGTCCAAGGCCCTGGGCGACCGATATCGCCGCCGCGACCCGGACATCACCGATACCGAGGCGACGCGTCGCGGCTTCAAAACCTTGCTGCATCTGACCGCCACGTTCTACGCCGACATACTGCGGTGCGGAAGCGGCGATTCGTCCAACCTGGTCAACAATGCCATGGAAAAGCAGATCGAGCAGGCGACCTCGGTAATCAACACCGCCACGGCGGCCGATCGGATCAACCGAATCGCTCTCACCGAGCGTCAACTCGATCTCAACGCCAACACCCAACTTTGCATCGAAACGCTCATCGACGACCTGGCCTGACGGCGCGACGTTGCATGCTGCAACGTCGGCGAATGCGGAATGGCGAATGGTGAATGCGGAAACGCCCGGCCGGCGGCTGTCGGCAGACGAAACCGTTGCGGGTGCTCTCAGCGATTCTTAGCTCGCGAATCGTGACTTGGTGATTCTTCCCGCACCGTCTAGAATGCCAGCCGTCATGCGTGCCCAGCTTCTTCATCTCAGTGGTCCGTACCGCGGCAAGACCATAACGTATATAGAACCGCGCCTGCTGATCGGAACCTCACCGGAGGCCCACATTCGTTACCCGGCAGGGCTATTTGAGAACGTCGCCGAGCAACACGCGGAGATCACCTTCGTCGAGGAGGGTTGCTCCTTCTACCTCAAGGCGCTGGACGGGCAAGTCTTCGTCAACCGCCAGGAGGTCAAAGAGGTGATCCTGGAGCAAGATGACCTGCTCGAGATCGGTTTGGGAGGACCGAAGGCCCGCTTTCGTATCCACCTCACCGAAGGTCGCGTGTGCAAACCGGTAAACTTGATGTTGAGTGATGCCCGCCAGGTCGGCGGAGAGAGCGGGCTGTTCGCATCCACGCATTCACTCAGGCGCGACCTCTTCAGCCACTCGACGCTGCGGGTCAAGGTCGGTCTGCTGCTCCTGGGCATTGCCGGCGCCTTCGGGGCGTCCTTCCTGGGCGGGGCGCTAAGCGGTACGAGGACGGCCCGCGAGCATGAAGAGCTGCGCGACCGCCAGGCCCGGGTGTACGAAGCCCAGCTCGGCGCGATTCGCGAGCAGCTCGATGAGTTCGATCGCAGGCAGGCAGGGAACGCGTCGAGAGAGGAACTCGAGGGCCTTCGAACGGATCTCGCCCGGCGTGCGGCCGTTGTCGATAAACTCGTCGAGCGTAACGCCGCCCTTGCCCGGGTCCTGAACGTTTACAGCCGCGGCGTTTGCCTGCTGCACGGAATCTACACGTTCGAGGTGCAGGTGGCGGATCAGACTATCGCCGTCAGCGGCCCCGACGGTCAACCGTTAGCGCTCGAGTACATCGGTTCCGGCTTCCTCGCCAGCGCCGACGGACACGTGATCACCAACCGCCACGTGGCTGAACCCTGGTGGAACAACGAGGCGGTCGCCCCGCTGCTGGCTCAAGGAATGGTCCCGAAGTTCGTTCACCTGAGCGCCGGCTTTCCGGGTCAGACGCCCATTCCTGTGGACATCGCGTCGATCCGGTTGAGTGCCGACGACGTAGACGTGGCCGTATTTCAAGTGCAGCAGCCCGCGGACGTCCCTGTACTACCCCTGCACGTAGGCGAGATCGAAGCGGTCCGCGGCGGGCGCGTGATACTGCTCGGGTATCCAACCGGACTCAACGCCCTTCTGGCGAGAGCCGAACCCGATCTCGTTGCGGAGGTGCTCGCGGCCGCCACCGATACGGAAAGTCTCATCGCGGCACTGGCGGCTCACGATGCAATCTCACCGGTTATCACTCAGGGTGCTCTGAACGAAGTGAAGGAGCGCCGACTCGTCTACGACGCGGAGACTACCTCGGGCGGATCGGGCGGCCCGGTGTTCGGCCCGGACGGCACGGTGATCGGCGTCAACTTCGCGATAACCCGCGATTTCGACGGCTCCAACTTCGGTGTGCCGATCGACTTCGCTCGGAGGCTGCTACCTTGACGGCCAGTCGGTAAACGGCTGCGCCGGGCCGCCCGACCAGTCCGACCGCAGACTCGGATCCGACACGCTCATTTGCCCGAAGACGGAACTACCTCTCCCTCGGCATTCACCCGCAGCTCCAGGTCGACCCTCTTCCAGTAGCCGCAGCGGACCCCACTTGTGGCCCGACCAAGTGCGACATCGGATAGACCGTCACCGTCGCGATCCACCTCAGCGACGACGACGTATCTTCCGGGCGGCAGGGCAAGCCAGGCCATCCCGTCCGCGTCCGTGAGTCCGCTGACAACCAGCGGGCACCCCGCGACGGCATCGACCTCACCCGGCTGTGCGGCGAGCAGACGGGCGACGCATCTGGCGTTCGAGGCGTCGTAGGCAGAGACCACCACGCTCGCCAACGGCGATGACCCGCCGGCGTTCTTGCGCGGGCCCAGAACGTGCTCGACCAAGGAAACCTCGAGACCGCCGCTGGCGAGAACCTCGACCTCCACGGTGGCGGAGCTCGACAACCCGCAATCGTCCGTTGCGGTGTATGTAACGGTCGTCTTGCCCACCGGGAACAACTCAGGCGCATCGGAGACGACGTCCACCTCGACACCGCCGGCATCAGTGGCCGTTGCCTCTGGTAGCGTCACGTACTCGTCACCGGAACAGTCGAGATCCTCGACGACGATCGGCGTTGCGTCGAGACTCAGTTCCGGTGGGGTGGTGTCGACGATCGCAAACGTGGCCGAGCACTCGGCCGGTCCGCCACACCTGCCGCTCGGGTCACCTTCGGACCGCCAGGTAACCGTAACCGAGCCGGTATTATTGCATCCGTACGTCATGCTGTAGAAGTCATCAGTGACATCCGGACTATCCGAAACGACACTCGTCAGCCAACCCTCCAGGTCCGCAAGGTTGCCCAGACCATCAGTCTCGACGATCAGGTCCGGCGGACATTCGAGAGTCCCACCTCCTGCTTCTCCATCGATGGTCACGCTCGCCGTGCAGACGTCCGCCTCGACTCCGTCGTCGACCATCAAGACAACGCTGCATTCCATCTGGCATGGATCGGGTGGTGCCACGTAGAGTATGGTTACCGGATCGCCCGAGTCCCAGAACTCCGCGCCCGGGCAATCACTCATCCAGTGGTAGGCGTGGAGAATCCCGGCGGGGTCGTCCACCGCCGCCCCCTCGAGATAGACAGTGGCGTAGCCCCCCTCGCGTCCGTCGCTGAAATAAGGCCCGTTCGCCAGGCAGCGTGATTCACGATCGGGCGGTCCTGGAACAAGCCGGAGATTGTCGTAGCCGAGCCCTCCGGGATCCGTGTTGTTGATCGTGATTGCGGCGATGTTTCCCCGGCTACTGCCGAATACGTACGTTGTCGCGGTCACATCGAAGACATCAAACTCTGACAAGAGCTGACCGTCGCGACCGTAGAACAGCATGTGCAACGCCCCTCGATTGGTGCCGGCGAGATCGAAGGCGACAAGACTCTGGTCTCGATCGAACAGCATGGTGATGGCCCCATCACCAATCGCGGCCGGATCGGGAAAGCCTACGGGACCTACACCGGTAACGATCGTTGTTCCGAAGAAGGTAAAGAGGTTGACGCCCACATTAGGGTCGATCGAGGTGTCCAGTGCGA
>CBDUZY010000214.1:0-5568 GCA_965371825.1 uncultured bacterium | reverse complement strand
GTCTCCGTCACACAAGGCCCGAAGACCGTGGGTCGTAGGTCGACGGAAAAGAGCCCGGCAGGGCGACAGATCGGAGCCCAGGGCGCGAGCCCTGGGGATGAGTCGGCTTGCATAGAGCAAACCCCGGATGAGGCGGCCTATGGCATCTCCGATTTCCGGTAAGGCAAACGTGCGGTATGATCCTCGAAGCCTGCGGTAGCGCCTCGCAACTTGGTGAGCGCGGCCTCGCAGGCGTGGACATGGCACCCGACGTGGGGGCGATGAATCGGGCTGGACATTTACGCAGCGGGCGAGGGTCCGATGCGGCAGATCCGTGAGGAGGTATGGGTTATGCAGAGGATTCCAACAATCGACATCGGCAGCGCCCCGGAGGGCTCGAAGCCGGTAATGGAGCAGATCAAGTCGAAGTTCGGCAAGGTGCCGAACATCTTCGCGAGCGTGGCCAACTCGCCGGCGGCGCTGAAGACGCTAATGGGCATGTTCGCCGTCCTCGACGAGGGAGCGCTGGCCGGCAAGGTCCACGAGGCGATTGCCCTGCGCATCGGTGAGCTCAGCGGCTGCGATTATTGCCGCGCCGCCCACACGGTCAAGGCCAAGATGGCGGGCGCCTCGGTAGATGAGACGCTCGCGTTCCGGCAGGGAAAGGCGGACGACGCCAAGCTCGGAGCCATCTTGAGTTTCGCCACGGCGCTAGTGGAAAAACGCGGCCAGGTGACCGACGCCGAGCTGCAAGCGGCGCGCGGCGCCGGACTCTCGGATGGAGAGATTCTCGAGACCCTGGCGATCGTCGTCTTGAACATATTCACGAACTACATCAACGCGTTGGTCAAGACCGAGGTGGACTTCCCGGTTGCACCGGCCTTGAAGTAGAGTAGTGGAGGGGGCAGTGCTCGGAAGGATTGCTCGGCGACAGCCCCCCCCTGCGCGCCCGTTGCCGCAGCGCTACGCAATCGAGACGACTACGGAGACTGACACATGACGACCAAACTCGCGTCCCAGCAGGCCGACTACGACCCACTATGTCCGCACTGCAACAAGGCGATCGAGGAGATCCATTGGCGGCAGGTCGATGCCATCAACGCCGAGTACCTGTTCATCTGCCCCAAGTGCAAGAAGGTGATCGGCATCGGCGTGCGCAAGGCCGCGTGGATCAACTGAGACGGCTTGTGGCACACCCGCCCTCGGGTGTGAATCTTGCGGAATCGTCACCTTCTCTGCGATTCACCCCCCGGCAAGGACTTCGCAGATGTTCAGATTGACTTGACTGAATTGACCTGCCATCATGCGGTCACGTACCGCGTACGTTGCGTTGCGACCTTCACGGAGAGGGTTCTATGCCCACGTATCGATGCGAGTGCGGCGCCAAGTACCGATTCCCCGACTCAGCGATAGGCAAGAAGGCCAAGTGCAAGAAGTGCTCGGCCGTCTTCAGTGTCGAGGAGGAGGAGGCGGAGCCGATCCCTCTGGCTGGTGAGGGGCAGGGAACGCGAAGTGCGGAGGCTCCGCCACTGGGCATGGCTTTTCAGCCCGGGCCGGAGTTCGAGATCGCTACGACGCAACCCGTACCATCGTCCGTCCCCCAGTTGGATGGAGAACTGACATCTGATCCGATCGCCGCACCGCCGACACCGGCGCGAGGCTACGGCGACAGTCTCTTGTGGACGTTTCTGTTCCTCGCCTCGCCTCGCAGCCTGTTCATGTTCGTGGCCGCGTGGTTCCTGCTGACCCTCGCAGCGGTCATGCCGTGGACACTCGCCTTCGCGGTCACGACTCTTGTGGCGCTGTGGTACGCCGGGTTCCGTTTCTCGGTGATAGAGTCAGCCGCCAACGGTGAAGACGGCATCCCGTTGTTCGCCTTCTCCGGAGACGTTCTCCAGGAACTGGTGTTTCCGGTGTTTCGCTGGCTCGGAAGTTGGGTGGTCGTGATGCTGCCTGCTTTTCTGTACATAGTGCTACTTTCCGGGTGGACCGGTGACGAGAAGGTCGAAGCTTTCAAGTCGCTCGTTCTTGGCCTCAACGAGCTCTTCCAGGACTTTGGCAGCGAAGTCACTCTCATCATATTGGTCTGTGGCGGATTGTTCGTGTGGCCGATCATCGTTCTGAGCATTGCGATTGGCGGTTTCACGGTTGTCTACCGCTTCGACCTGATGCTCGTGACGATCTTCCGATCGCTACCGCCGTACCTTCTGACGCTGGCGATCGTCGCCGCCGCGACGGCAAGCAAGAGTTTGATCTTCGACGCGATTCAGACCGGCATAGGGCCCTTCCCGACATTGGGCGGTACCCTCAAGGGCGACGCGTTGTACAACGGCGTACGGCTGTACTGCGACATCGTCATGCTCCGCGCGATCGGGCTCTACTATCATCACTTCAAGCATCGTTTCGCGTGGAGCTGGGGTTAGGCCACAGTGGGGGATCGGTGGGTCGCGCTACTTGAAGAAGACCGCCGAGGCGATCGAAGCCAATCCGCAGCCGACGCCCAGGGCGGCGCCGAAGGAATCGGCCTTAACCTTGAGATGGCTTAGAGCCCATTCCGGTATTTGTCGCACGCGGAGAACGTTGACCGCCATCAGGACCGCCGCAATGCCGCCCAGCACGGCGAAACCGCGAGTCACCACGTCGAAGCAACTACCAGGGAACAGAGCGAGCCCGAAGAGCCGAAACACGATACAGCCTACGGCGATCCTCAATCCCCAAGGCACCCAGTGGAGGTAGGTCTCGACTTCGTCGATCTTGGCCTTGGCGTCGCGAACCGCCCGCTCCCACTCCCGTTCGACGAACGCCACGCCGCACTCGGGGCAACGGCGCGAGGTGTTACCGCGCATGTCGTAGCCGCACGCCAGGCAAACCGGTAGGAAGCCCGGCTCCTTGGGCTTGGCTTTCGAGGGCTTGTAGACTGGTGGACCGTATTGGAACAGCACAGCCTGTTTCCTACTTGGGCCGTTCGAGCAGCTTTCTGGCCCGGTCAAGGTCGATCAGGTAGTCTCCCGGCCCGTCGGCGTCACGAATCCCATCGAGCGACCAGGCCTCCTCCTCGACGAACGGACCGACGCGGCGACGCACGAGCGACGTAAGACACCCACCGGTCCGAAGCCTCTCGCCCAGATCGCGAATGATCGCCCGCACGTACGTACCGCGTCCGCAGCGCATCTCGAAGTCGACCGTCGGCCAATCGTACGCGTGAACTCGTATCCAGTCGATCCGGACCCGCCTGGCCTTCAAAACGACCGACTGATTCCCGCGGGCAAGTTTGTACGCCGGGCGCCCTCCGACCTTGACGGCGCTGATGGTGGGCGGCACCTGCTCGATGATTCCCTCGAAGGAGGCCAGTGCCGCGAGTACCGCCTCGCGGGTCGGCGGATCGGTGACGTTTACCTCCTCGAGCGGTCGATCGCTGTCGAAGCTCATGCTGGTTACGTCAAGCCGGGCCGTGGCCCGATAGACCTTCGGCTGATCCATGATCGACTCGACGAGCTTCGTCGCCTTGCCCAGGCACAGAACCAGGACACCAGAGGCCCCCGGGTCCAACGTTCCCGCGTGCCCGCTCTTACGCTGACCGGTCAGCGAACGGACCTTATAGAGAGCCCCCGCGGAGGTGATACCGGTCGGTTTGTTGAAGTTGATGATCCCGTCCATGGTCCACCGGGCGGTCTCGCGGCGAGAATCACTTGTCGGTTCGAGCAAAGACCGCGGTTACCTTTCGCTTCCGGCCGGGAACCTCCAACGTCATCACCAGCTTGCCATCCCACCGGCGGCGCGTTTTATACGCAAGTCCGCGATTCTCATCAGCCTCGAGGCTCAAGCTCTGACCTCTGCGTGTGAAGTCGCCGTAGTTGGTGTGCTCTTCGCCGTCGTAGACTCCATCTGAAGTGTACCACCCCGTAGCCGCGTACCGGCCGTCGGACTCGAAGCCGATCCCGCTCACGGGAAACGATGAGCCCTCCGGCTTGGTTTGGACCAACCGCCACTCTCCGACGACGCTGCCGCAGCCGCCGAGTGCGAGACCCGCGACGACCAAGAATGCGCTCACCACCCAGCCCCGGCGGGCGTCGGAACGTCGAAACTTGTCACACCAAGTCTCGTGTTCCGGACGCGTGCCCCGACGCAGAGCTGTTCGCGCCCGACTCACATGTGGTATCACAACGTTCTCTCCACTGAATTTGCGCCGGCGGCAATTGGCCTTCGTCAAGCGTTTGACAGGGGGCTCGCTTCCCTTGCCGAGCCCGACATTCCAACATGGCCAATGGCGAGGCAATAACCAGTATCTCACGTTCGCATACGGCGTCAAACCTCGCGAATCGCCGACTCGGGGGCCATGCAGGCCGCACAATTCGCCGGTGGTGGGCCTACCCGTTGCGAGCCGCAGGCACGCGGCCTATACTCTCGAAGCGACACAACGGCGGCGCGCCGCGTACGTCCGGCTTGCGCCGTGGAGACCCCGGTTACCGGAACCACGAACAGTGCCGATCTACGAATATGTCTGCAAGTCGTGCGAACACGCATTCGAGGAGCTTGCGCGTTCCGTAACGGACCGTGATGCGACGCGGTGCCCCCGGTGCAAGAGCTCGACGATCGAGCGCAAGCTCAGCGTTTTCGCCGCCCGCATGGACAGGGTGAATCCCGCTGAAACCGCGGCAGACGACCCCTGCGGTCGATGCGTAGAGCGTGGCAGGAGCTGTCCTTTCTAGATTCGCACTCGGAGCCGTTTCCTTGCCGTATCAATCCCAGAGCTCGTTGCTTCGAGCCCCGATCGCCGGGCTGCTTGCGTGGTTGGTTCCGGGCCTTGGGCACATTTTCCTGGGACACCGAGGGCGAGGAATCGTCTTCCTGCTTACGATCACCGCGACCTTCTGGACCGGTGTCGCGATTGGCGGCGTGCGGGCAACCGTCGATCCTCATGAGCGGACGCTGTGGTTCCTCGCTCAGCTCTGCACGGGATCCAACACCGGGGCTGCGTATGCGCTCAATGTTGCGATCGCCCCCACGACTCCATCGCCAGGTTGGAACGCTAGCGCCGGGCCGTGGCTTTCCGCCGAGGTCGGCGTGCATTACACCGGCGTAGCGGGTCTTCTCAATCTCCTGGTCATTCTTGACGCTCTCGGACGGGTCGAGGCGAAGCCTTCCCCCGCACGTGTTCGGCGCCAACACTCCAAAGGTGTGACATGACGGTGCCGGTGTTGATCACGCTGTTCACTTCGGCGATCCAGCTCAACGGAGGCCAGCGGTTGATCCTCATGCTGCCGCTTTGCCTGGCCATTGCGATCGTCTACAAGACGACCCGGGCGGACGAACTCCGCGAGGTGCCCGCTGCGGCAGCGGGTCTTTGGGTGACGATCGTCTTGGGGATGTGCGCCGTCGGCGTAGGCCTGTGGGCCGTGTTCTCCGTTATGGTCTAGATGGCAATTCCCCGAATGCCTCGGCGTGGATGGCGTGCGCCTTGCTCCCCTGCGCTTGTCACAACGGTAACGCCAATCCGGACCAAGCGATTGTCGCAACCGTCAGGCCACGGCGGTGGACTTGCCGTCTAAGAGTTCGCCGAATAGCTCGAAGTACTGATGCAGGTGGCGG
>CBDUZY010000213.1:0-5576 GCA_965371825.1 uncultured bacterium | reverse complement strand
TGCCGTGAGGCCGCGCCACTCCCGCCTTACGAAGCGGCCGGTCTCGTCCGACACCACGCAAGGTACGCCGCGACGTCGCGCGGCATCGCAAAGTGAGCAGGCGCGCTCGGTACTGCTCGTGTCCGAACCGGCTCCGATGACGAGTATCCGCAGCGCCGGATGGCCGGTTATCTCTCCTGGAATCCCCCGAATCAGCTTGCCCGCCTGCCGTCTTTGCCTCGCAGCTCCGCCGGTGACCACGAACTGCTCGAGGTCGTGGAACCGCGGGGCAACCGTGAGCCCCACCGCGACGGCGAGGTCGAGAACACCCTTGCAGTCGTTCTCGTCAAGAGGGGACGGCAAGACCGTCTCGAATCCCAAGTCGGCGATGTCCGGAAGGTCGGCAAGTAGAACCTCCAATCGCTTGCGGGCCGCAGATTCCGCAGTCCGTGGCTGAAGGTCGTATCGCACGGCGATCAGATGTTCCGGGCGTGCGCGGGTCGATGGGGCCGTGCAGCCCGCCAGCGCAGAGCACGCGGCCACAGCGGTCATGAGCGGGACCAGTCTCGACGCTTGCTCGCGTGGTTGACACGCGTTTGCCCGCCGGTGGTTGACGACCTTCCGGCGGGGCTGATAGAGTGCGTCGATTGACACGATCGGATCTGAGGAAGAACCCCGTGACTCTATCATCGATACCTGGCTCTCGCTTCTTCGTATGCGGTGTTACGCTTGCTGGCATCCTCGCCGGGTGTGCCGCGACGCCGCGGGCGAGTGACGACGCCGTCAGCCTGGAGGCGCTCACGCTGCTCATGCCGAGCAGGATCGAAATCGTCGAGCCGTTCACCCGCGTCAAGAGCTTCGACGACGACACGACTCCGGACGGTATCGAGCTTTTGCTGCGAGCTGTCAATCCCCTGGACAACCCCGGTTTGAACATCGTGGGCGATGTCCGCGTCGAGCTGTATGAGTACGTTCCCGCCAGCGCCGACCGCAAGGGTAAGCGTCTGGAGCACTGGAACATCGAGCTGTCCACAACGACCCAGCAGCGAACGTACTGGAATCAGCTTACGCAGATGTACGAGTTCCACCTCGGGATCGACTACACGGTGATTCCGCTTTCCGATAAGTACGTGCTCCTGGTGACGTATCATTCGCCGCTCGGCGACCGCCTGACGGACGAGTACGTTATCCCGTGCCCCGCCGAGGTTCCATCGCTGATCCGCGGCGGCGGCGCGACGCGGTGATCAGGCGCGGTTTCGATCACATGGACCGGAGCACGGTCTGCCAAGTTCGCGAGGAGACAAACATGCCCCAACACTCACTCAAATTGTCTGGAAGTCTGGCGATCGTCGCTCTTATGGTCGTCGCGACTGGGTGCCAGGCCCCGCCCGATAAGCTCGTCTTCGACAACTACTCCCTGGTCCGGCAGGCGGCATCGGCCAGGGCCGACGTTGCCTCTCTCCTCGGGGAGCCGAACCACCAACTGGGGGATACGTGGCTTTATGAGCGTCCGGAGCGGCACCTCACCGTCCTAATCGAGTTTGACGACGACGGACGGGTCGAGCGCAAACAGTGGGTCGACGCCGGCGAAGAGGTCTGGGATGACTCCGCCGAGTAGGAGAGGCCGGGTGGTAATCGTCGTCCGACGACGGGTCCAACTTCGGACTCGGTCCGACGCTGAATGCCAAGCCCAGACGAGAGATTCGCTGGACTCTCATGGCTAACTGGCCGATAACGGGTCTTCGAGGTTGCACCGGCGAGATATTTCACAGCCGGCTTGATTTGCACGGACGAGTTTGGTATGTTTCGGGATCGGCGTGGCAGCGGATCGAACGGAGGGGACCCCTGGCCGCGCCCTAACTTATTGCGAATAAAGGACTTATGGTCGCATCCTGAACCCCTACCTTCCTGAGTCGGGTTCGTGCGAACCCGGCCGCCCGCACGAAATATCGTACATCTGCGGCATTAGAACCGGGGAATGTGTGTGCGAGTTTTTGAGGACTTCGTCGGCTGAGGCGCCGGCGTAACGGTAATGGAACGCTTAGCTAACATCCGCAACATCGGCATTTCCGCCCACATCGACTCCGGCAAGACCACCTTGACGGAGCGCATGCTCTTCTACGCCGGGCGCATCCACCGCATGCATGAGGTGAAGTGCAAGGATGGCGGCGGTGCGACCATGGACTTCATGGAGCTGGAGAGGGAGCGCGGGATTACCATCACCTCGGCCGCCACCACGGTTACCTGGCGCAACCGGCAGATCAACATCATTGACACGCCCGGCCACGTGGACTTCACCGTCGAGGTGGAGCGTTCCCTGCGGATTCTGGACGGCGCGGTCCTGGTCCTGTGTGCAGTAGGCGGTGTCCAGTCACAATCGATCACCGTGGATCGGCAGATGCGCCGCTATCGCGTGCCGCGCATCGCGTTCATCAACAAGATGGACCGCATCGGGGCCGACCCCGCCCGCGTACTGTCCGAACTCGAGACGAAGCTGGGCCACGTAGCCGTTCCGATGCAGCTCCCCATAGGAATCTCCGCCGATTTCGAGGGGGTCATCGACCTAATCGACATGAAAGCCGTCTACTACGACGGCAACAGGGGAGAAACGGTCCGGTGCGAGGAGATCCCGGAGCGCCTCCGTCACGACGCCGATCGTGCCCGCCACGGTATGCTCGATACCCTCAGTCTCTACGACGACGAGCTCATGGAGGTGATGCTCGAGGGACGCGAGCCGAGCGCCGACCAGATACATAAGGCCGTTCGCAGCATTACCATGCGGCGGGAGATAACCGCGGTCTTCTTCGGCAGCGCCTACCGCAACAAGGGCGTGCAGAGCCTGCTCGACGCGGTCACCAGGTACATGCCTTCCCCTCTCGACCGAATCGCCTACGCGAGCGACAACACCAACGACGGTGCGGAAGTGGCGATTTCAGCCGATCCCGACGGGCCGCTCGTCGCAATGGCCTACAAGCTCAGCGACGAGTCTTTCGGTCAGGTAACCTACGCCCGTATCTATCAAGGTCGGTTGGAGAAGGGAAAGAGTTACAAGGTCGCCCGGACCGGCGCCAAGAAACGCGTCGGACGAATCTGCCGACTCCATGCCGACAAGCTCGAAGATGTGACCGTCGCCCGCGCCGGTGACATCGTCGGAATCATAGGAATGGACTGCGTCTCCGGCGACACGCTCTGTGATCTTTCTATCAACGTTTCGCTCGAGAGTATCCACTGTCCCGAGCCCGTTATCTCGATCGCCGTAGTGCCGGAGCGGGTGTCGGACCGAGATCCGATGTCCAAGGCTATCAACCGGTTCGTCAAGGAGGATCCGACTTTCCACTGTCATTTCGACGAGGAGACAGGCCAGACGATCCTGTCCGGAATGGGTGAACTGCACCTCGAGGTCTACGTCGAAAGGATGCGGCGCGAGTTTCGGGCGAACGTCATGGTCGGCAGGCCGCAAGTCAAGTACCGCGAAACACCAACACGGGTGACTCCGTTCAACTACAAACACAGGAAGCAAACCGGCGGCGCCGGCCAATACGCACACGTGGTCGGGACCCTCACCCCGTTGGAACCCGGCGGCAGCGACTACGAGTTCGAGAGCAAGGTCACTGGTGGCCGGGTCCCGACCGAGTTCATCCCTTCCGTCGACAAGGGCTTCCAGATGGCCAGGTCCAATGGACCTCTCGCCGGCTTCGAGGTCGTCGGGGTGAAGATGGTGCTCGAAGACGGCTCCGCCCACGCCGTCGATTCATCGGACCTGGCGTTTCAGATCTGTGCCCGGACCGCGTTTCGTCAGGCAATCAGAGACGCCGCACCGGTCCTGCAAGAGCCGATCATGCTGGTCGAGGTCGAGACATCGGCGGAGCATCAAGGTAGCGTAAGCGGCGACCTCGCTTCGAGGCGCGGGATGATAATCGGCAGCCACACAAAGGGTCATAACGTCATACTCGAGGCCGAGGTTCCCCTGGCCAACATGTTCGGCTACTCGACGGATCTTCGCTCACTTACCCAGGGCCGCGCGGGATTCACCATGGAGTTCGCCTGCTACCGGCGCACGCCCGCTCAGGTCCAGGACGAGATCATCGAGAAGGCCCGCAAGGACCGTGAGGAAGCCGGGAAGAATCAAAGACGAACGTCCCCCAAGAGCCGCTCGGGACCACGCGGAGTCACGATCAAGGCCCGCCGCTCCGGCAAGAAATCGGCTAGTTAGGACCGCAGCTCGTCCTAGACCGGGGGTCTTTGGGCATTAGGGTAACCGCGTTGATCGCCAGATGAGCGGCGCCTACTCGGAACGCGATCAACCAGGTTCGCTGGTCTTGAAGCAGGCTTCCAAGGTAGTGATCAGCGGGGGGAGGTCGTCGACGACGGTCGTCCAGAGGATGTCGAAGTCGACCTTGTCGTAGCCATGGATCAGGCGGTTGCGCAATCCAACGATCTTCGCCCAAGGAATCTCGGGCCAGCGTTTCCTGCCCGTTTCGGAAACGCGGGCCGCGGCTTCGCCCAGGATTTCGAGCAGGCGAGTCATGGCCAGGCCGAATTGGCGGTCCGAGTCCAGATCGGGTCGGCTCCGCCCCGACGCCATCTGGACCGCCTCACGGGCGTGGTCAAGCATGTGGTGCAGACGCACCGTGTCGTCATGCCGCGACATACAAGTCCTCCGCGTCGGCAAGAACCTCATCGCGGAAATAGTCGCTCAGGAAGCCGACGGTGTTGAGGTCGACTTTCCTGAGGAGCAGATCGCTCAGTTCGTCCTGCATGGCGAAGAAATCAAGCCCGGGCGTGTGACCGTCCTCGAATTCGACGAGGACATCTACGTCGCTATCCACGCGGAAGTCATCGCGCAGCACGGACCCGAACAGGGCAAGCCTGCGAATGTAGTGGCGCCGGCAGAACTCGGCGACCCGGCGCTGAGGAATCTCCAGTCGGCAACGACTCATCACCCGGATTCATATCCTCCGTGCGTGCTTAGATCAAGTGCTTCGTCTTCCGGCAGGAGTTCAGCAAGGTGAGACCGCCACTCGTCCTAACAGCCCACCAACCGTCATCGCTGCCAAGGCCGTGACAGGTGCCCTGTCACTCGTCGTCGCGCGGCGATGATCCGCTGACCGTGATGTCGTCGAGCACGAACTTCAACAGCCCACGTTTCGAGAATACGAGCTGAACGGTGACCGTGCCGTTGACGAACTTCGCGGACAGGTTATACCCGATCTTGCCGTCCGGCAGCGAACCTACGGGAGCCGTCGGATCCGGCTTCAGCTCGATGAGCTTGCCGTGCGTCTCGGCAACGTGGGCGAGCCAGGCCTCCAAGACCTCGTCGGTGACCGACTCGTTGAACTCCTCCGAGGCGAACTCCCTAAGCGCCGCGATCTCCACCGATCTCGTCTCGGTACTGGCTTTGAAGACCGCCTCGACCTTTGGAGGCAACTTCGCAAAGATCATGAACGATGCCACTAGAAGAAGCGACACCGCTGCGGTTGCGACCGAGATCGGTATGGCCGCGATCGCCAACCCCTTGCCGCGACGGCGCCCTCCACGCGTAACCACGATCCCTACGATCCCCAGGATGATCCCCAGGACAGCCGTGCAGCCCAGAA
>CBDUZY010000212.1:0-5589 GCA_965371825.1 uncultured bacterium | reverse complement strand
CCTGTCCTTGCCAGCGAGGTATTAACCGTGCATAACCACGCCCACTAAGCGTCGTCTCAAAAGCGAAACTTTCTCCCTTGATTGCATGTTCATTAATCTGGGTCAGCATCAACCTACCTGCACGAATAGCCATGCTGCCGGGTTGAAAGGGACTCAGGCCTGCGGCAATCAGGTCGGCGTTGACAAAGATCGGACAGTCCGCTTCATTCGGTAGATATTCCCTGGCAAAGGTCGTCTTGCCCGCGCCATTCGGCCCGGCAATAATGAGTATTCTTTTTCTCTCCACGCAAAGAAGAATACCCTGTCCCCAGCCTCCGTGAAACTACCTTTGTGCAATCGACCGACCTATCAAAATGTTTTCGAGGTAGCCGCAGGCACACAACACAGGCGTACGCGATTCCCGACCTGTGGCTGCTCGCGGATCACTATGACGCTTGTACCCCGTTCCAGCAGAGTATAGGAAGCACTAACGCGCTTTCCGGGTCAGGTGCGTCGCTATGGTGCGGTAGACAATACCCAGCGCCTTGCCCATGACTTTGGGACTACACCCGCAGTCTGGCAGCAGACCGTGAGTTTACAACCGACGGTGGTCAGGAGTCACCTCCTGATGGTAGAGGAATGGTACTAGTCAGAGTTGAGGTTGAAGTACCTCATCCACCGGATTCAACCCGGATCCCCAAAATCTGGGGATAACATCTTTTTTCTTTTGTTAGGAAATTGAAATAATCAATTATCCCCGGACTCGGAGTTTGAACATGTGTATTATCGCCAAGCGGAAGAGTCGGCCATGGGGCTTGACTCAAACAACCGGGTCTCCGGAGAATCCGGGGCGATTTACTGTGCCGCTCCCCGTATACTCAGCAGTGTGACCGTCTACTCCCTGCGCGCGGAGTAGACGTCGTCAAAGAAGCGTAGGCTAAGCGCACGACAAGATCATCCGAATGACCAGACAAGGAAGCGAGACGATGACTCGAGCATCACAACTCCAAGTAACGCGCCTTCCCATTCGCCTCGAACCCGACCGGAGCCGGGTGATCACCCGGCAGTTCGTGCCCGGCGACGAAGCGCGGATCAGGGGCATCATCGAGCGCGCTCTGGCCATTCCGGAGCCCGAGACGGAGCGGATCGTGGTCCGCCTCAAGGAGAGATTCGACGGCCGGCACCGGAACCTGGCGGACGCCGTGACCAACCACTACGACGCCGTCAAGCAGTACGTTCCCGATGAGACATCCATGAGCGGAAGCCGTAAGCTGCTCATCGGCGCCTGCTTCACGATGGAGTATTCGATCGAGGCGGCGGCGCTCTTCAACCCCTCCATGGTGCCCGCGATCGACCAGAGCGGCCTGCCGCAAGGGAGCACTCGCTTCCTCATGAGCCTGCGGGCGACCGGCGAAGGCCACATCTCGTCGATCGTCTTCCGCCGCGGCGTCGTCGACGCCGACAACCACATCGACATCGAGCCGGCGAGCCCCTTCAGCCGGCAACTGGATGTGGCCGAGGACATCCAGTACGACAAACGACTCTTTCGGCAAAAGCTGATCGAGATGGGGGGCTACAACCAGGTAACCCAGTCCATCCTGGACCGGATGCCGGACCGGTGTGCCCTGGCCGATCTCAACCAGGCGATCAAGGGAGCCCGTCGGGCGAGCCATTCGCCCGAGACGATCAGTGGAGCAGCCGAGACCATGCTGTGGGTCGCCCGCTCGAACTACACCCTGCGCGTGCCCGAGGGAACCGACCCGTCGGAGGTCGTGATCTTCCCGATCTCCGAGACCGAGAGCCACGGGATCGAGGACGTTCGGCTCGTCAGGTTCACGGATGACGACGGTACTGCGCGCTACTTTGGCACCTACACGGCGTACGACGGCCGTTCCATCATGCCGCAGCTCATGGAGATCGAGGCCGAGCCGGACGACGGGGTGCTAGTCCACATCCACACGATGAGCGGACAGGAGACGCAGAACAAGGGCATGGCGCTCTTCCCGCGCAAGATCGGGGGCCAGTACGCCATGATCGGCAGGCTCGACAACGAGAACCTGTTCCTCATGTTCTCCGACGACATCCAGTACTGGAACCAGGCCGAGATCCTGCAAAGACCTCAGTTCGAGTGGGAGATCGTGCAGATCGGCAACTGCGGCTCGCCGCTGGAAACCGAGGCGGGCTGGCTACTCCTGACGCACGGGGTCGGCCCCATGCGGCAGTACTGCATCGGCGCCACGCTGCTGGATCGGGATGATCCGTCGCGGGTGATCGGCCAGACCCGCAAACCGCTGCTCATTCCCACTGCGGAGGAGAGTTCGGGCTACGTGCCCAACGTGGTCTATTCCTGCGGCGGGATGATCCATAACGATACCCTGATCATTCCCTATGCCATGAGCGACATGTATTGCGGATTCGCCGCAGTGCCGCTACCGGACCTGCTGGCGGTCCTCCAGGAAGAGGGCTGAGCCATGAACCATACCCTATTGAGGCTGCGGTGCCACGTCCAGTATTACGAGTGGGGCGACACCGATTTCATCCCGGCGCTGCTTGGAATCGATAACCCGGTGCGCGAACCCTATGCGGAGTTGTGGATGGGTGCCCATCCGGACCTTCCGGCGGAGGCCGAGGTAGACGGGAAGTGGATCCCGCTCAACGAGCTGATCGATGCAGTGCCCCGGGAGGTTCTCGGACCGGCGGTCACGCGCGAGTTCGAGGGCCGTCTGCCTTACCTGTTCAAGGTTCTCTCCGCGAGAGCCCCGCTTTCCATCCAGGCGCATCCATCGAAGGAAGACGCCCAGGAGGGCTTCGCCCGCGAGAATGCCGCCGCTGTCCCACTTACGGCCCAGGACCGCAACTATCGGGACGACAACCACAAGCCGGAGTTGCTCGCCGCCCTCACCGACTTTTACGGCTTGCTGGGTTTCCGTCCCCTCCCGGAGATCGCCCGCATCGTAGAACAAACCCCCGAGTTCCGGGAGCTGATGCCCGGCTTCGAGCCGACAAGCGCATACCTCAAGGCGTTCTTCGAGAAGTTCATGAACCTGCCGCAAGCCGGGGTGGACGCCATCCTCGACCCGCTGGTGCAGCGCTTGAAGGAGGCCGACGCGAAGCGTCCCTTCACCCGGGAGGAGATGGAGTACTGGGTACTCGTAGCAGACCGGGATTATTCCACGGATGGACATCGCGACCGCGGCCTTCTGTCCATCTACCTGCTCAACCTGGTCCATCTGCAGCCGGGTGAAGCCATGTACCTGTCGGCCGGAATTCTCCATGCCTACCTCGAGGGATCCGGCATGGAGATCATGGCCAACTCCAACAACGTCATGCGGGGCGGGCTCTCACACCAGCACGTGGACGTGCCCGAGCTACTCGTCAACGTGACGTTCGAAGGCGGATTGGCCGAGATCGTGCGTCCGGCGCCCATCCCCGACAGCCGGGAGTGGAGGTACGCGACGCCGGTGAGCGAGTTCGAGCTGAGGCGGCTGGAGATTGGCGGCGGCCAACCGCACGAGAACAGCGGTGCTCACAGCGCCGAGATTGTGATCCTGGTGGCCGCGGAAGACGATGCACGGGTGACCGCCAAGTCGGGAGACCGATCGTTGGAACTGCGGCGAGGCGACGTCTTCCTCGCTCCCTTCGGCACCGCCTACACGGTCAGCGCCGCCGGCCCCGCCACGTTCTACAAGGCCACGGTTCCAACCGCGTGCCCGCCTGCCTGTGCCGGGCAGGAAAACGAGATGCTCTTCCGCGGGCGTCGACCCACGGCACTGGCGTTCGGCACCAGCGGCCTGCGGGGTCTGGTCACGGACATCACGGACCTGGAGGCGTACGTCAACACGCGGGGCTTCCTGGACTACCTCTTCACGATCGGCGAGGTCCGCCGGGGCGATGTCGTCTGCATCGCCGGCGACCTCCGCCCCAGCACCGAGAGCCCCGAGCGCAGCATCATGAGGGCCGTGGCCCGGGCCATCGAGGACGCTGGGCTCGAGATGGACAACCTGGGCAAGATCCCCACCCCCGCGCTCGTCTACTGCGCGCTGCAAAACGGCCACGCGAGCGTCATGATTACCGGGAGCCACATCCCCTTCGACCGAAACGGCATCAAGTTCAACAAGACATCTGGCGAAGTCCTCAAGGCCGACGAGTCGGGGATCCTGGACGCTGTGGCGGCGGTGCGCCGTGCCGAGTACGGCCGGCCCGACACCGAGTCACTCTTCCAGGACGACGGCATGTTCAAGCCGGACGAGGGCCGGCCGCTTCCGCCCGTGAACGAGGAAGCCGAAAGGGATTATCGCCGGCGGTTCGTCGAGTTCTTCCCTCCGCGGGGCCTGCAGGGTAAGCGAGTCGTCTTCTTCCAACACTCCGCGGTGGGACGCGATCTCTGGATCGAGCTGCTCGAGGCGCTCGGGGCGGAGGTCCATCCTGTGGGGCGAAGCGAGGAGTTCGTCGCGATCGATACGGAGAATATCTCCGCCGAGCGGCTCGACGATCTCCAGAGGATGGCCGATGAGGTCACACGATCGCACGGACCGGTGGACGCCGTGTTGTCGACGGATGGGGACAGTGACCGACCACTGCTCTGCGGCGTTGACGCGCATGGAGCGGTCCGCTTCTATGGGGGCGACTTGCTCGGGATCGTCGTGGCGGACTATCTCGACGCCCACTCGATCTCGATCCCCATCAGCGCCAACGACGCTGTCGACCTCCATTTTGGGCATCGAGGCATCACTCCTGCCAAGACGAAGATCGGGTCACCGTACGTGATCAAATCGATGCAGGAGGCGCAGGCGAGCGGCGCCAGTCACGTTGTGGGTTGGGAGGCCAACGGGGGCTTCTTGCTCGGGTCGGCTGTCCAGAAGAACGGCAGGTCGCTCTCACCGCTCCCCTCGCGAGATGCCGCCCTGCCCATGCTAGCGGCCCTGTTCTCGACGATTGAGCACTCGTGCTCAATCGTCGAGCTGTTCGCGCAACTGCCGCCTCGCTTCAGTAAGGCAGGCCTGATCGACGAGTTCCCGGTGGAGACGAGCCGCGCCCTCGTCCAGCGCTTCTCACCCCGCGATGGCAACATCAAAGAGATTCGGTTCGAGGGCCAGCGGGTCACGCTTCATCAGGCCGACGGTAAGACGGAAGCTGCCTCCGGCAGCATGGCAACCGAGCAAAGGGCCGTCCGGGACGAGCTCGGTCGATACTTTACGACCGACGGGGGCTTCGGCCGCATCGTCGGTATCAATACGATCGACGGTGTCAGGATCTTTTTCGCCGGAGGCGATATCGCTCACATCCGCCCCTCCGGCAACGCGCCGCAGCTGCGGCTCTACGCCTGCGCTGATACCCAGGCCCGGGCTGACGAGATCGTGGCCATGGGGATCCGCGAGCCTGATGGCCTCCTGCGGCGACTTGCAACGACCGTCACGGCGTGACGCCAGAGATTGCCTGCTATCCTCCCGCCACACTCAGCAAACTATCGGCAACAATCGCCATCCCTTCGTCCACCAACTCCATCGGAATGGTCAACGGCGGCAGACAATGTTAGGCGACAATTAACCTGTCGGTGGCGAATTGTTAATTATCACCTGAATACCGAGACTTAACCAGTCTTGCTACTGA
>CBDUZY010000211.1:0-5591 GCA_965371825.1 uncultured bacterium | reverse complement strand
AGCGCTCGACCGTGTGCTCACCTTGTATGTGAGCAAAATCGAATCCGTGGACGGACTTGTCCCCGACATAGGTAATGTCCGGTCCAAGTGTTCCGCCGCGCCCGCGATATTTATGACAGCCCAGGCATCCCGAACGGATCAGTAGCTGCTTGCCTCGGGCTATCGCGTGCAACGAAGCATTCTCCAACCCTGGAATCGATGCGGAAAGCTCTGACTGAACCAGCGGAGGCGGCTCGCTTCCCCGTGCATACAGATCTTCTTCGGCGCCGACGATATCCGCCTCGTAATGGCACCGCGAGCAACTGAGGTACACGCTCTCCCCTCGCAGGAGCGGCGCATCCCAGTGGGCTACCTCGCCGTGGGCCGCCCTTTCCTCTATCGCGCGACTCTGCCCGTCGTGACACACCGTGCAGCCGAATCTCTCCGGCGGATGATGGTCGAACAGTTCGCCGCGATGGGCACGGATGGGCTGCTCGGCGTCCGCCATTCTCGGATCGCTGATTCCGATGTGGCAGGTCGTACAGCGGTCGATCCGCTTCAACTGAGGCAGAAAGATCTGGCGCAACCGGACGTCCATCTGCTCGGCTGCCATTCGGGCCGTTCCCGTAGTGGACTGTGCCAGAGCCGAGGCACGGTAGGCGACCTGATGCTCGCGCCACGTTCCCGAGAAGTGCTCCCTTCGCGCTGATAGCAAGAGCAGCACCAGGCATGCGATCGACGAGATCAGCAGAATAACCTTCAGGCGCCTGATTTCGATCGTTTCCATATTCGCCTCAATGCGCAGGCCATTGGCTCGGCCACCAGTAGAAGTCCCAGTTCGGACCGCGGTGGACGGTCGCGAAGTACGTCAGGATCGTGAACGAAACCAGGAAACAGGTGAACAAGGCGATCGCCCCCATGCGGGTCGAGTTGGTCTTCATAACCGTAGCGAGCGACCAGCCGGCGTACAGGGCGACCAGTCCCGTGCCGGGGTTGACGAGAATGATGACCGCTTGCGAAATGCCCGGGAACCACTCGCGCAGCCAGGCAAACTTGACCGTAACTACCAAGATTCCGACCGTAACCACCACGGTAAACACGAGGCTCCACAATGCGATTCGGCCACCCTGCCGGCTGCTGAACCAGCGCCCGATCTCCTCGTTCTCTCGGTCAAGGTACGGGATCAAAGCCAGGCCGATGATCGCCAACGCCGGTATCGCGACGCCACCCGCGAATGCCGAGTACCCCACGAGTTCCTGCAAACCGAGGAAATACCACGGAGCCTTCGCCGGATTCTCGGGAACCATCGGATTGGCGATTTCCGTGAGCGGGGCATCGAACAAATAGCCCACCAGAAGCATGGCTGCGGTGGTCAACATGCTAAGCGCGGCGACTGCGTAGAGGACGTTTGGACAGGCCGGGACCGTGTTGAAAAGCTCCCGATCCACTGCCGGCGTCCTACCCTTCATCAACCCCATTAGCCCCCAGGTCTTCACTGAACCGTCGGCGCTGCGCCCCGGCGGTCGCTCGGGAATCGACTCCGCCGGTCGGGCCAATCCGCCGTCCTTACGGATTCGCCAGAAGTGGACGCCGATCATCACCACCGTTATCAACGGTAGCACGATGACATGGAGCACGTAGAAGCGGATCAGAGCCTCTTGCCCCACGTAGTGCGCCCCGAGCAGCAGCTCTTTCGTCATGCCACCCGGATCGAAGTACTGAGTTATCTGCAGGGCGTCGGTCACCTCTCGGGGCGATTGGGCGATGTTGGAGCCAACGGTGATGGCCCAAAAAGCCAACTGGTCCCACGGGAGCAGGTACCCGGTGAAGCTCAGCAGTAGGGTGAGCACGAAAAGTCCCATGCCCAACACCCAGTTGAACTCCCTGGCCTTCTTGTACGCCGAGGTGTAGAAGACGCGCGCCATGTGCAAAATGACGCACGCGACCATGGCGTGTGCCGACCAGCGGAGGATGTTACGCATGAAGCCGCCCGTCGGAACGACGAAAGCGATGTCCTTCATCGAATCGTAGGCTTGGTCGATACCCGGTTTGTAATAGACCATCAGGAGCACGCCCGTCACCGTCAGCAGGATGAACAACACGAAGGTTATGACGCCCAGTCCGACGGTCGTCGCGAACTTGAGCGAGTGACGGTGTACTCGCGTGGACACAACATGGAGGAAGAAGTTCTGAAAGATCGCCTGTGATCGGGCGCGATCCGAGGTCGGGGCGCCGTGTCGTATGACCGACTCGCGGAAGGTCCGCGGGAAGCGCCCCAGGTTCGTCAGGTATTGCCGAATCGCACTTCCGTTGACGGCGTCGGAAGCGTCTCGCGTTCTAGCCGTGCGTTCGGCTTCGAGTTCAGCCATCGTCAGCTCCCGCGTGGGACCGGTCACACATGGAAGCGCGTCCCGGCCTTGACCGTCTGAACCTTGTCTACAACCAGTTGACCGTCCGGCGAGAGACTCATCGCCAGCCACTCCAATCCCTTTGGCGCCGGCCCGCCCAGTACCGCCCCGTCGGGGGCGAACTCCGAGCCATGGCAGGGACAGCGAAAGACTCCGTCATCTCCACGCGCGGCAATGCAGCCGAGGTGCGTGCAAACCGAGGAGATTGCGTATAGACCCCCTTCATCGCGAAAGACCCAGAGACTGTGATCCGGCATATTGGTGGACGTACCGCTCTTGAATATCTCCGGAGGACCCAACTTCACCTGGGCGTCCGATTCGGGGAACATCGCGGGCATCGGCAGCCGCAGCGCTCCAATCGCCGCCGCGGCACACGCGGCAATCGATGTCCAGATCGCGGAGAGCCCCAGGAAGTCGCGTCGCGTCCGAGGAGGCGCGAAACGCGGGCTCCCCTCCAGCGGCGCGCCTCCGGCCGCAGCGCGATCAGGCCCGAAGGCTTCACCGTGTGGCTCTTCCGTCATGCCTGAACCTCCACCCAGTCGTTCGAGAAAGTCATTCGCTCCATCGTGATGGCGTCCACCGGGCAGCGCTCGGCGCACAACCCGCAACGAATGCACCTGGTTTCGTCTTTGATAATCGCCGAAGAATCGTCCAGTTCGTCCGGTTCGTACCGTGCGTCCAAGAGTTGAGTCAGCCGCTCGTCGCGGGCCAGGGCGGATACTTGTACCAGCCGCAGGCACAGCTCCGGGCACACATCCGCACACCCTCCGCAGAGGATGCACTTGTCCGAGTCGAAGATCGTGTTCACGCCGCAATCGAGACATCGCCCGGCTTCTCGGCGGGCGAGTTCGGACGTGTAACCGGTCTCCACAACCGTCGTTTGTGAGCGCATTCGTTGGTCGGGCGTCAAGGTGGGCACGCCCACGCGACGCTGGTTTTCGTAGTCAGCCTCTCGATGGTAGTCCGCAACCGGCAAGTGCAGCGTCACCTGCTCCGCGCGGACTGCTTTGCCGGTCAGGTGCTGATGGACGGCCCGGGCGGCGCGCTTACCGCTCACGACGGCGTGGATCAGCAGGCTCGGTCCCGTGGCGACGTCCCCGGCTACAAACACGTCGGGAGCGGATGAAGTCGTCGCCTCCGCATCGCACTCGATTGTACCTCGCTCGGAAACGCGAATGTCTCCGCCTGTGGGAATGAAGGAGATGTCCGATCGCTGACCGATCGCCCACAGCACTGTGTCCGCCTCGATCGTAACGGTGTCCTGCGTGTCGAACTGCGGTGCGAAGCGGCCGTTGTCGTCAAACACGCGCGACGCCCGTTGGAAGACGACGCCGCGCACCTTCCCGTCGGCGTCGCGCAGGATCTCTTTGGGACCGAGCCGGTGATGGCGATTGACGCCCTCTTCATCGCCTTCGATTATCTCGACGTCGTCGGCCGGCATCTCTTCGAGACTCTCGAGCGAGACCATGTCGACCTTGCGCACCCCGGCCTGACGGAGCGCTGTGCGCGACACGTCCATTTCGGCCTGGCGGACGACTGATCGGGCCACGTCATAAGCGACGTTACCGCCGCCGATCACGATTACGCGCTCACCCAACTCAACCGGACGACGAAGGGCGACCTCGCGCAGAAGCTCGACCCCCCCGAGTACGCCAGGTCCTTCCGTGCCCGGAATCGGCAGCAGCCGCGAGTACTTGGCTCCAACGGCGATGATCGTGGCTGGGAAGTCTCGGCGAATCTGATCTAAGGTGATGTCCTTGCCGATCTGCGTGTTGCACTCGAACCGCACCCCGAGGGCCCGACTAACGTCTACTTCGGCCTCGATCAGCTCGCGCGGAAGTCGGTAGCTCGGGATTCCCGTCGCCAACATCCCAGCCGGGACCGGCTCCATTTCGAAGACCGTCGGGCGAAAACCGAGTAGGGCGAGATCGTGAGCGGCCGCCAGACCGGCCGGGCCGGAACCGATGATTGCCACTCGCGGTCCGTCCGAAGGCGGGGCCTCGAGGTTCCAAAGAAAAGCCCGCAGACCCGACAGCTCCTCCTCGCCAACGCACGCACGATTGCCGCGGTCGGAAAGTAGACGAGACAGGAGCTCCTGCGGCTTGACTCTTCCGGATTCCGGGCCCAACCTCTCGGTCACGAATCGTTTAAGTGCCCGAATGGAAACGGCTTGATCGATGTCAGCTCTACGGCACGCCGCCTCGCACGGCGCTCCGCAAACCCGACCGCAAATGCTCGCCAACGGGTTGGGACCGCGGGCGATCAGGTAGGCTGATTCGAAGTCGCCGTTGGCAATGGCACGAACGTATCCGCGGGCGTCGGTGTTGACCGGGCACGCTTGTTGGCACTTGATCTGGCGCTTCCAGTATGCGGCGTCGGCCACCTCGACGGGAATCCTCGCCCCGAGCGTGCTATTCGACCCATCAACAGGCATATCTGCTCACCGAAGGCTCAGTTCTCTTTGAAGCCCGTACCATTAGCCCGCACCCCGATCAACAACGAGATCCGCAAGCGTGGTTTCCTCCAGGAACGCCCGGTACGCCTCCACGACTACGCTCCATCGGTCGTGCACCGGACACGGGTAGCGCTTGCCGCAGTCGGCATTTCCGAACGGGCACAGCGAACGCCGCATGACATCGTCGAAGGGTCGAACGACGTCGATCAACCTCAGCTTGCCCGCCGGCTTCCCCAAACGAAAGCCGCCGCCGATTCCCCTAGTGCTCACCAGCACGCCGCTTCTCACAAGCTCTGTCAACAGCTTCTGTAGGTAATCGTACGGAACCCCGGCTGCCGCCGCGATGTCCCGGGCGAGCACCGCGCCATTGCCGGCGTGCTGTGCGATGCACGTCGCGGCCCTCAGTGCATACTCGCATGTTTGTGTAAGCAAGACGGAACACCTAAACCGACCTTTCGACCCACAGGTCGAAACCTAAGAGCCGGATAGCACCTATGCAAGAAGAATAACCTGCAAATCTCGCCGTAAAAGCCCTAGGCAATCGCCCTACAGCGACGCCCTAGCAGTCTGTTGAATAAGGTGTGGCGCAGGTGCTAACGGCTACCGAAAGATGAGCCGGATGGTGGTTCTGCGCCTGCGGTCCGGCAAGTTGTCGCAGAAACTGTTCGCAGGGCGCATTCTTCTCACCGCAGTCCGTGTCCTTCCGGGGAGCGTGCGCAGCCGTTTTTTTCGCAGGCGGTGGCCGATTC
>CBDUZY010000210.1:0-5610 GCA_965371825.1 uncultured bacterium | reverse complement strand
AAAAAGCCGAGGATCGATCGATCAGACTGGCGGCCGTAGAAGTAGGGTGCATTTCAATGCATCACCTTGCCCATGTGGCACCGACTTTCCAGTCGGTCAATGGGAAAGGTGCATCAAGATGCACCCTACGCCTACAGGTGCTAGGGAAACGGAATCGGCTCTACACCGTCCGTAGTGCCGACTGCGGCCATGTGATGATAAAGCGATCTTCGCCCACGCGGGCCACCGTTCCGGGTGTGTGGAGTGGGAGAGGTATGGCGGGCCAGGTGTGGCCGATGTCCGGTGTCACTAGGACGGGAAGCGGCTCATACTTTGGGATGTGGTATTCGAGCATTTCGAGGACGACCGGCGTAAGGTCGCGGTCTTTCATGTGGAAGTCGCCGATCAGTACGCCCGCGCACTCGCCCCAATACCGGGCCAGCGTCAGGTGGGCAAGAAAGCGGTCGATGCGTTCCGGCTTGTCGTTGTAGTCCTCGAGCACGAGCCAGTGACCTTCGGGTCTGATGCAGTCCTTGTACGCCGAACCGACCAGCGTCGACAGCAGTGTGAGATTGCCGCCGACGAATGTGGCTTCGGACCGTTGTGGTAACTCACCGCGAACGCCCCGCGCCGAGATTACCATCGGGTCGCCGCGCCCCTCGATTTGGGCGACGCACTGTTTGAAGAACTCCCGGAACTGAACGGGAAACCGAGCGAGCATCCACTCCCTCGGCGATTGACCTATCGAGGCATCCTCATGTGAGTGCAGTTCGGCGTATCGCTGCAACCCATAGGTAAAGAAACCGGGACTCACCGAATAGACACCGAGGCCTTGCTCACGAGCCCCGACTATGTTGACCAACGTTGTCAGCTCGCTGAAACCGAAGACGGCCACACGCCGTTCGCGGTGGTCCATAACGGCAAAGTCGATCAGTGGCAGCACGCGGGTGAGCCACGCCCCGCCGCGCAAGGCCACAATGGCGGCGACGCCCGAGTCACCCAGTGCACGCTGGAGATCAGCCGCACGTGCTTGATCGTCGGTCCGCCCACCGCGCGAGTCATCCTCTCCGGCTGCTATGACCGCTTCGTCTCCGGTAACTTCATAGTCCGCCCCGACGGCCTCCTGAACGAGGGCGAGCAACTCGATGACGGTGTCGAGACCGAGGGCCCGCAGAAGACGCAGGCCAGAGCCGGCCGGGGAGATCAAATGAATTCTTGGGCGTGCCAATACTCTGTCACTTCTTCCCGACAGCACGTGCGAATGCCTCAGCCAGTCCACTGTCTATGGGCCTCGAGGCGTCGCCGCCGGACTTGATCCCCGTGCCCACGATGACTCCGTCGGCTACGGTTAGGAGCTTCTCCACCATCTCAGCCGTCGCCCCGCTTCCCACAAACAGCCGCCGATCGGGTACGGCTTCGCGCACCCGGCGCAGCTCATCGATGTTGACCGGCTCACCAGTGGCCGGTCCGGTGACGATCAGGGCGTCGGCCAGCCCCCGATACGCGATGTCTTTCGCGGCTTGCGTGATGTCCGGATGACTGACCGGTGCGGCGTGCTTGACGTGAACGTCAGCCAGGATCGCAATCCGCTTGCCGAGCAGCTTGCGATAACGAAGCGTTTCGTCGGCACGACCTTCGATCATCCCCTGGTCGGTTGCATAAACACCGGTGTGTACGTTCACGCGGATGAGGACAGCCTCAACCGCCGCGGCGATGCCCAGCGCCGCAAGCGGATCGTTGCGCAGAGCGTTGATGCCGATCCTAAGACCGGTTTCGCGCCGCACCCGATCCGCGACCACGGCCATCGCGGCTACGCTTGCCGGCGACAAGGGGCCGGGCGAGAGCGGCATGTCACCGAAGTTTTCGACTATGGCGGCGTCGAACCCGGCGGACTCCAGCGTTCGCGCCTCGGCCTCGGCACGGTCGGCAATCTCCTCGATGGGGAGCTGATGAGCCGGACTACCAGGCAGGGCGGGCAGATGGATAACGCCGATGAGCGCGGGTGTGGGCAAGTCGATCATGGGCGGCAGGTCCAGCGAAGGTCGAGCGACCGCTGACTCGTGTCAACCGCTCTTGCGAAACACGGCCACGACGTCTTCAACGGGCACCACGTAAAGGTAATTGTCGGCATCGAACTCGACCGGAATGGCGTTCTTGGGGTTGAAGAGCACGCGATCGTACTGACGGATCGGGAAGTCGTCGTCGTGGTCGATCTGGGCCGAAACGGAAACGATCCGCCCGGTGATCGTGGGAATCTCGATCGAGTCGGGTAGCTCGATTCCGCCCTTGGTCACCTTCTTATCCTCGTCCTTGCGGATGAGGACCCGCTTCCCGAGCGGTTCCACGGTCTCGAGCTTGGACTTCTGTGTTTGTGCGCGATCCGCCATCGGAGCCGTCAGCCTAAAACAACATCCTCGTTCCGTTCCGCCTCTTCCTTATCTTAGGGGCGACCGGCTGGAAAAGCTACCCATCCGCATGGCAGTACCATCGGCCGAGTCAGCCCGGCGGCTTGCAGGAAAAGCCGCTCGTGCCTCACAACTGAAGATGCCAGCGTGGACCGCGACACGCGGTGCCGAGTATGATCCCTCGCTGACTCATGAGCGAACCCGAGCCAACCCCGTTCACAACGCTCCTGCCGGTTCCCCGGGAGTCGCACCGTCACCCCGGGTCCTGCCACGTTGCAGCCGACAGGCCCGTCGCCGTCCAAGCGGACGACCCGAGAACCGAACGGGCCGTGCGCTCCTGGTGCAGCAGCTTGGTCGGCGACGGTAGGCGATCTTCATCCCACAAGTCCGCCGGGACAATACGGGTCGCGGTGGATCCGGCAGTCGCGAAACACTCCGACGGCTTTCGGTTAACCGTACGACGGGACGGAGTCGATTTGCTCGGCGCTTCTTCCGCCGGGTGCTTCCACGGTTTACAGACCCTTGCCCAGTTGGCGGCGGACGGCGGGGAGGTCCCATGTTGCACGGTCGTCGATTGGCCGGACTTCACCACGAGAGGCCTTCTGCTGGACGTGAGCCGCGGAAGGGTGCCGACACTCGACACTCTCGAGACGCTCGTCGATCGGCTCGCGATGCTCAAGATAAACCAGCTTCAAGTGTACATCGAGCACGCCTTCGCGTTCGGCTTCGATCCCCAGATCTGTGGTCCTGATGAAGGCTTGACGCCGGATGACGTCCGCAAGCTCGACGCGTATTGTCGCGAGCGGTTCATCAATCTCGTTCCCGCATTGGCGACGCCCGGCCACATGGGCCGAATCCTTTCGATACCGAGGTATCGACACCTCGCGGAGGTGGAATCTACAAAGCCGTGGGAGAAGATGAGTTGGCTCGAGCGGATGCGCGGCTTCACGCTCGACATCATGAATCCCGAGTCGCACGCTCTGGTCGCGCGGATGTGGACGGAATTGCTCGATGCCTTCTCCAGCCCGGTGGTCAATCTCTGCGGCGACGAGCCGTGGGACCTCGGCAAAGGGAAGAACCGGGAGCGGTTCGAGGCTGGCGGTTCCGGCGAGCCCTACCTCGAACACATCCGCCGTGTTCACGACATCTGCGCGGCGCGCGGGCGACGAACGCAGATATGGAGCGATGTTCTGCGCAATCATCCACACCTGCTCGAGCGATTGCCGCGCGACGTCACCGTTCTCCACTGGGGATACGACGACCGGACGGACTATGAGGGGACCTCGGAGTTCGTGCGGACCGGGCTGGATACGTTCGTCTGCCCCGGGACGTCCGGTTGGAAGCGGATCCTCAATGCGATGGAGCTCGCCGAGCGGAACATCGCCGCGTTCGCAGCCGCCGGGCACAAGCACGGGGCATCGGGCCTTCTCAACACCGACTGGGGCGATCATGGCCACTTCAACGCCCTGGCGTGCTCGTGGCACGGAATCGCCCTGGGGGCTTGCCTCGGATGGAACGTGGAACACCCCACCGGCACAGCTTTCGACGAGCGGTTCGCACCGGCGGTTCTGGGTATCGAAGATGCCTCCGTCGTGAGGCTCTTGCGTGACGCGTCGCGGTGGGCGGACGACTGTGAGACCTGGCGCATCATGTGGCAACCTCTGGCCGAGGTCTGCACCGATCCGACGCTGCCGACAATTGAAGAAGCGGTCCGAGCGGCAGAAGCCGCCGGCGGCGCCCGAAAGCGGCTCGAAGGCATAATGGCCACTGACCCCGTCCGCGCCCAGGACTACCGAGAACTCGCCCTCGCCTGTCGATTCACCCAACTCTTCGCCGTGAAGGTACGCCTCGCCCGTGACCGCCGTCCCCAAGCCGCTGGAAGCGACGGCCCGGACATCCCCGAGGCGTGGTCCCGCCAACTCGCCGACGCCGCCAGTCAATACGCCGACGCCTGGCAAGCGCGCAACAAACCATCGGGCCTGCGCGACATTCTCACGGCACTCAGCGCGATCGGCGGGCTTCCCTAACGGCAGAACGCGCGGTAGGCTGGGCGGCGAACCAGTGTCGAGGAGTGCCCCGAGATGAAGTTAACACACATCTACCTAGAGCGATTCTGCGGCTTCGAGAAGTTCGAGACGGACCTTTCCGACTTCACCGTCTTCGTAGGTCCAAACAACGGCGGGAAGACAACGATTCTACGCGCTGTCAAGTTTGCCCTGGATGCCTTCAGGATACTGTTTGGCCCTCGGGAGCATCCAAACCTTCACCTCCTAACCAAAGACTTCTGGAGTGTCGACTTGACACAGATCGCCGGACGTCTTGCCATCGCCGATTATGACTTAGTGTACTATCTTAAGAACCGCCAAAACGATGCGACGATCCGCCTTTCCTTTGCTGGCTTCTCCACCGACGTCATGATGGCAGTCAACTCACTGGGACGCGCAAACAATGTGGAAATCAGTGTATTCGTCGGCTCTGCAAATCTAATATCGCTCCCCCCGAAGGACAAGGAGGGCATAGCCAACGAGTTGTACACATTCGCACCCCAGTTCATACCGCCCCCTGGGACCATCAGCGCAGTTGAAGAAGAGTTGGGCTACGGTCAGCTACAAAACCAACTCGCAACCGGACACGTAGCCGAGACATGGAGGAATCAACTTCACTGGGCCATCGAGGGCGAGGACCCGGAGATCTTCCAGCGCGCCGTAGCACGCGTTCGTGCTTACGTCCCGGACGCACAGCTTCGTCCACCGCGCAGATCTCGCACGTCGAAGAACATAGCTGTCAACTACGTGGAGAGAGGTGTTGAACTCGACATCTCCGCGAGTGGGGGTGGACTGCGAACGCTGGTCACGCTTGCTGCGGCGATCGAGCTGTCAAAGGAGACGGTTCTACTGTTCGACGAACCGGATTCACACCTGCACTCTTCCGTTCAGCGACAGGTCGCCCATCTGTTGAAGGACGCGGCAGGCGACAACTGCCAGATTCTTGTGGCCACGCACGCGCCCGACTTCATCGATGAGGTTCCTGTCGAGTCGCTCGTTTGGGTCGACAAATCCGATTCGAAGGGGCGCACATGCAGTAACACCGGTAAGATACTCGTCGACCTCGGGGCGCTCAGCAAGACTCGAGCAATGGAGCTTCTCGGCGCCAACGCTCTGCTCTTCTTCGAAGGAAAGACTGACCATAAGACGCTCGCCTTGGTAATGGAAACGGCCGGGAAGGG
>CBDUZY010000209.1:0-5643 GCA_965371825.1 uncultured bacterium | reverse complement strand
AGCCAGGCCGATGCCGTGCCGACGATGATCGCCAGGAATCCGCCGGGCAACCCGAACGGGAAGCGGCATCGCGAGAAGTACGCGAGAAGCAAAATGGCCATCGGTAGCAGGCCGATCCACGGTTTCGTATAGATGCGGAAGGCGAAGTCCGAGGCGATGAAGGTTACGCCGAGCGCCGCAAGCACGCCGAGCAGTGCCGCCCGCGGCGTCACGCGACGGATTCGTTCCACGAAGAACGCCCCGACCAATTCGATGATTCCGCTGACCATGCACGCTACGAGTCCGGCCTGCCACGCGAGGCGTCCCGCCTCTTCCGAGCCTAGGGTTCCTTCATATGTGCGATACACCGGCCCCATGATGAACAGGACGTAGGCGATCACCGACGGCGTGTTGATCCCGTAGGGCAGCGCCGTACAGGTCTCGTTGCGATC
Source organism: uncultured bacterium (assembly GCA_965371825.1). GTDB lineage: Bacteria > Planctomycetota > Phycisphaerae > UBA1845 > UBA1845 > JAJRUK01. Next base: position 5,212 of record CBDUZY010000209.1, on the reverse strand, counting down.
ACGCCGGGCGACATAATGAGCCTGCACGCCATAGAACAGGTTCCCGATTAGCAGGCTTATCGCCACGCCGGGCAGTATTCGCGTGTAGATCAACTCCGGCGGCAGGCCCGCTACCGAAGTGCAGAGGGCGATGATCAGCAAGACCTGAACCAGGTTGTCGACCATCAGGCCGAAGAAGCCGTCCAGGTCGCCTTTCGTCCAGATCGGATAGCGAAACGATGCCGGCGTGATAGGTGAAGACACCATCGACACATCCTCGCTTGGGGCACGCACGCGCCTACGCAACCGTTCCGCGGCGGTCGGCGTACAGCGTAGAATAAGAGATTGCCGTGACTGACGAAAGTGCGCCGGTCGACGCGAACTCGGTGCTTCGCGAGTCCCTCGGGTTTCACAGACCGTGTTCCGCCGGCCGGCCGGGAATTCGCGCGTCCCGCTTCGGCTTCGCATGTGGTATCATAACCTCGGTCGGATCGACGCGGCTGGGACTATCCCGGAGTTGATGATGAGAATAACCACGAGGGCACTGTTGCTGAGTCTGGTACTCATGCCCGGCTCAGCACGTGCGGATACGAGTACGCCCATGCCGAAACTCGAGGTCGGACAGCGTTTCCCAGGTACGTTCTTGCCGTCGCTCACCGACGGCCGTCCTATGAGCCTGCTGCAGTTTCGCGGACAGAAGGTGATCCTTCACATCTTCGCCTCATGGTGAGCGGGCTGTCGACGACACGTGCCCGTGTGGCACGAGGCTACCAAGAGTCTCCAGGCCGACGGCAAAGTGCAGATGCTCGGGATCATCCAGGAGCAACACTCCGATCGCTGCCGCCTCTTCATGCAGTGGAAGCAGATGGATTGGCCGGTGATGGTGGACTCGCTGAACCTTCTCGGTGTGGAGGTCGTTCCGATCACGCTGGCGATTGACGAGGCGGGCGTCATTCGCGGGAAGCTCCGTGATCCGGCCGAGGTCGACGCGTTCATCTCCCTCCCACCTGCACCATCCGTCCCGCGCAAGACCCCTCCGCAGGATACCGCACTCGAAGCTCTCCGCGAGGCCGCCCGCTCCGGTTCGGAACAAGCGCGGAGGGCGTACGCCGACGCGTTGGTTCTGTGGGGTAAGGAAGAGGGCCTACCAGAGGCGATCGACACGTACGAATCATCCTCTTTTTCGAACCTCGATTCCGATGTTACCAGTTTCCGCGTGGGAGTCGCATACCGAATGAGATACGACTCGCGACTCCGCCAACCCGGCGACTTCCAGAGCGCCGTACAACACTGGCAGGCAGCCGTCGACGCCAACCCCAACAACTACATCTGGCGGCGGCGCATTCAGCAATACGGTCCGAGGCTCGACAAGCCGTACCCGTTCTACGATTGGATTCACACTGCGCGGGCGGAGATCAAGGCTCGCGGCGAAACGCCCGTCGCGTTGCGCGTCGAGCCGGGCGAGGCCGAGCTCGCCCGACCCGCCCGAGAGTTCGCCACGATCGCCGCGACGGACACTCCGAAGGAGCCCGATCCGCGGGGACGAATACATCGCGACGACGGCAAGATCATCCAGGCTGAGGTGACGGTGGTTCCGCCGGCGGTCGAGCCGGGCGGCGCGGTTCGTGTTCATGCCACTTTTCGGCCTGGTCCCAAGACCAACGCCCACTGGAACAACGAATCAAAGGACCTCGTCCTGTGGGTCAATCCGCCGGACGGATGGTCCGTCAGCAGCCCGCGCCTAACGTTCCCGAACCCGCCCCAGCCGGAGAGCAAGGAGGCAAGGCGTGTCGAGTTCGAGCTGCGCCCAGGCGACGGAGCCTCACCGGGAACGGTAAGCATCCCGGCTTACGCGCTTTATTACGTTTGCGAGGACGCGGGCGGAAAGTGCTTGTACCGACGTCAGAATCTCGACGTCAAGGTGCGCGTGGAAACGTCGCCCTGAGCGCGGGCAACGGAAGGATCCGCGGACGTTCACCGACTTGTGTTGTCCGCCGCCGCGACCGTGCAATAATCGAGGCGGCGGTTCCACATGCTAGGAAGCGTCCGTCCATATGGGAGGTGATGATGATTCGCCTTATGCTGCTCGCTTACTTGCTCGCCCTGTTGGCCGTGTCCGTGCGTCACTCATTCGCTCAGGAGCCCGGCGACAAGCCTGCCGCCAAAGCGTTCAAGGGAACGCGGGTCGTCATGCTGGGCACCGGGACGCCGAACGCGGAGCCCACTCGGTCGGGGTCGGCACTGGCAATAATCGTTAACGATACCCCTTATCTGGTCGATTGCGGGCCGGGCGTCGTTCGTCGCGCGACGGCAGCCATCGTGTACGCGGGCGTCGATGCCCTGGACGTTGTCAAACTCAATCGACTCTTTGTGACCCACCTGCATACCGACCACACGCTGGGCTTTCCCGACTTGATCTTCACCCCCTGGGTGTTGGGACGCGAAGAGCCGCTCGTCGTGTACGGTCCGCCAGGCTTCCGGGCGATGTCCGAGCATCTTCTGAAAGCGTACGAGCAGGACGTCAACCTGCGCCTACGCGGTCACGAGGGCGCCAACGCTGAAGGGTACAAGGTGGAGGCCCACGAGATCGAGCCCGGCCTCATCTACTCCGACGATAACGTAAAGGTCCGGGCGTTCGCCGTTGCGCACGGCTCGTGGGAGCACGCATTCGGCTATCGCTTCGAGACGCCCGATCGCACGATCGTGGTCTCCGGCGACACCAGTCCTACCAAGAGCCTCGTGAGGCATGCGAAGGGTTGCGACATCCTCATCCATGAAGTCTACGCAGCCGCCGGTTTCGCAGAGCGTTCTCCCAAATGGCAACGCTATCATTCGAGGTTCCATACTTCATCGGCGGAGCTTGCCGCGATTGCCAACAAAGTGAAGCCGGGTTTGCTCGTGCTCTATCACCAATTGTACTGGGGGACGACCGACGAGGAGTTGCTGGCCGAGATCAAGGAACTTTACAAGGGTAAAGTCGTCTCGGCCCGCGACCTGGATGTGTTCTGAGATCCCGCCACCGCGTTCGCCTCGACGGTCGCTTTGTAGATGACCTCGGTTGGCGTATGACCAATCGGGGGAAGCCCGATAGTCAGATAACCGCCGTGGCCGTCCATCGTGAATTGCACGCCCTTCACGAGTGGCAGCAACTGTCGTGGTGCCGAGATGCAGGGCCCGCACGGCACAACATTTCGGCGATCTTGACCTTGCCTGGATTCGGGCACAAGGCCTTGAGACGCCGGACCAACACACGCCCTTCAATGTGTACTGACGCGTCTTACTAGCCTGCTTCGCTCCCGAGGAGTGCATCTTCTGAAAGCAACCCCAGTGCTGCGAGGAGGTTGACCTGTGCCTGGTTGTAGCCGACGACGGCCCGAGCGTAGCGGAGCCTGGCCTGGGTGGCCGCGTCCTGAGCCTGGAGAACATCGAGGGTGGTCATCGTACCTGCGCGGAGGTTAGCTCCGCTGAGCCGCAGTGCTTCCTCCGCGGACGTGACCTGTCGGCGAGCAAGTGTGACGAGTTGATCTTGCGTCGCGCTCGCCTGTGCGGCGGTGACGACTTCCGCTCGGACCAGGTCCAGCATTTGTTCCGCACGGATGATCGCTTGCTTTTCGACGGCCTTGGCGGTCTTGAGGTCTCCAAAGGCCGACAGGCTTAGTCTCCAACCCACGCCCGCGCGGGCACGTTGCTGATCGCTGAAGCTAAATGTCTGGTCATCTGGGCCATCCAGTCGTCTGGATCCTCTGAGAATACCTTCCCTTATGAGTCCGTTGGCCACGGGATTGCCGGCGAATGAACCGCTCGGCGAACCAGGATTGACAATGAGGTTCGACGGGATGCCCTCACCTCCTTTGACGTTGTCGGCATGCCCGGTGATCCCGCCGTACTGGTAACCGAGGGCCAGTTCAGGCCCGAACCCGCTCCACCATGTGCTGGCCGATTCCGCCTCCACCGCCTCCGCGATCTGGCGCACGCTCTCCAAATCGGGTCGAAAGACCACCGCAAAGCCGAGTAGTTCATCGATTGGGAGATCCGAACGGACAAGCGTCATTGGCGGAAGCTCATTCACGTCCGGCAGAAGTGTAATGGCGGAATCGAGGTGTAGCGTAACCGATAATGCAACCGAGGCGTTGTAGAGTTGATTAAGGGCGGAAACGAGATCCTGTTGACGTTCTGCCAGCCGGGCCTCGGCACGAAGCTCGTCGGCCGGAACGCCCGTCCCGGTTCGGGCACGAATTCGGCTGATGCGGAGCAACTCATCCGCTTCCGTCACCCCCTGATGCGCCGCCGAAACGCTCGCCTGCGCGAATGCGAGTGAGTAATACTGGACGACCGCCCGTCGAAGCGTCTCCTGAATGACGGCCTGCTCCTGACGTTCCGTAGCGTACAACCGTTTCTTCGCCGCGACGATGTCGTAGAACACACGTCCCGGGTTGACGATCCATTGGATGGCGGCGGATGCCTGGAACGTGTCAAAACCGACGCCCACGAGATTGCCCTCGGTCGCGCGGACCGTCCCCTCCACGTGCTCGAAGACTGCGGTGGGTACGATCGTGGGGAACGCACCGCCAACGGTGCTTTCGTATTCGCCGAGCGACGCCTCTACGGATGACTGAGCCAGGCGGATATCAAAGTTCTGTGCGGCGGCCACCCGAACCACCGTAGGCAGGTCGACGGGCAACTGCTCCGTGTACATTGGCTTAATCTGCGAGGCGTCAAGACGAAGCGGTTCGCGATCGGCACTGATCTCCGCCGGTGCGATATTCGGGCGGGGCGGGAGCAACTCCAGAGTGGGCCTTTGGCATCCGAGCGGGACGAATGCAAACGTTGACAACACGTACAGCAGAATGTGGCAGCTTCGCCGGCGCGATGCGAAGCCGTCTCTCGTCCGGTGTCGCGTGCACCGAAGAATCGAGGCCGACCCGACGCTGAATTACGAAAAGCCACCCTTCACGGTAAGAACGATCTTCGCCGGGGTTATAGGCCGCCCACGCCCGAAGCAGAGTTTCTTGGACGAGATCGCGCCCATCCTGGGCGCTGCCGGTGTAGTGCCGCGCCACAAAGTGCAGACGCCGCCAGCAGGGGCGAACGAGTCGCATGAAGGCTGTTTCGGTTTCGGACATTCGCAAGACCCAAATCCAGAGGTTGTCCTCTATTAGACAAGAATGCCAATTCGCCGAAAGGGGTATTCAGTTGACTCCAGTTGCCTGGAGGCGTAGCATGTTGCTTGATG
>CBDUZY010000208.1:0-5650 GCA_965371825.1 uncultured bacterium | reverse complement strand
CCGGCAATCCAACGCTGAACGACGTCGCCGACTCTTTGCCCCCACCAACTGGGCCGACGCCGGGCGCCGCAGCCAGGCAACGTGAGCTCGAGCAGCGGCTTGCAGCGGCGTCGGGATCAGGTTCACCGAACGGAGCAGCCACAAGGGGCAATGTTGGTCAGACCAGCTACCCCTCAACCCGCCCCACCGCACCGGTGCGAACGGACCGCGCGACGACCGAACAACGGCGGAGCGACATCGGCACGCGCAACAGCACCCCTTACACCGTCGTCGCCGGTGATACGCTCTCGAAGATCGCGAATGCACACTACGGCAGCAAGTCACGGCGGTTCGTGGGCGCCATCTTCGACGCCAACCGGACGATCCTCGCGAGTCCCGACAAGATCCGGGTTGGAATGGTCCTTACCATCCCAGTGTCGGAGGATACCGGCGCACGATCGCACGCGGGAGGCAACCCGGCAACACGCTCCGCGGTTCGCCGAACATCGCCGCCGCCCGTACAACAGGTTTCATCACCGCGCTCGTTCCGATGGTATCAGATCAAGAAAACCGACCGGTACGTAAGCATCGCTCGGGAGGAGCTCGGCGATGAGACGCGTTGGCATGAACTATACGAACTCAACAAGGACAAGTTCCCCGACGCCGACAAGATTCGCGAGGGAGTCCGCATCAAGCTTCCACTAAGGCATACGGCAACACCTTAAGGAGTCGTCACCTTGAACGTCATTCGGGTGTGCGCTCTTCTGGGGATCTTCGCAGGGATCGCGGTGACCGTGGTTCACCTTCGGGCGGAGCAGACGCGGTGCGCGGCACGGATCGTTTCAATGGAGGCGCAGTGGGTTACACTGCGCCGCGAGCTGTGGGGCCTGCAGACTCGGACGGCGCGACTCAAGTCACCCGAATTGCTACACGACCGCACCCGCCTGTTTCAAACCGGCCTCGCGCCGCCCGGCGTAAACGACCTCCCTGAACGGCCGACGAGATTCGCGTTCCGCAAACCGTGAGAGTGAGACACGCATGCCCTGGCCCGCTTCCCCGAACGATCAGGCTCGGCCGCGATGCGGAACGCTTCTTCTGGTCGCCGTTGGATTGCTTCTCCTCGCCCTCGGCGGTGGTTTGATACACATCAACGTGAACCTGGGCGATCGACTGCGATCGAGAGCGGCGCGTCAACGACTGGCCGCCTCCATCATCCCCGCAAGGCGCGGCATGATCATGGACGTACGTGGCCGCGTCGTCGCAGTTACCGAGCACACACCGAACGTATTCGTCGATCCGTCACGCGTGGATGATGTCGACGACTTCGCCTCGGACCTGGGTCCGCGGATCAACCTGTCACCTGCCGCGCTGGCGGCAAAGATCCGCGCTCGGGCTGACTCGCGCTACGTCGTCGCTGCAAAGGGCGTCGACGCCGTCACGGCGGAGAGCGTGCGCAAATGGGGACATCCGGCCGTCGGTCTCGAGGAACGCGATACGCGGAGCTATCCCCTGGGTGAGTCAATGGCTCACGTGCTCGGATGGGTGGGCCATGACCGGACCGGGCTCGAGGGAATCGAGCTGGAATATGATAGACATCTGCGGGGAACGGACGGTCGACGCGGAACGATCCGCGATGCGAGACGACGCCCGCTGGGTCGCTCCCACCTCGAGGCCGTGGCCCCCGTCGACGGCGGCCACATCGTGCTGACCATCGACGCCGAGATCCAGCGAATGACGGAGAAAGCCCTCGCCCAACACGTCGATCGAGTGGCCGCCGAGAGCGGGGTGGCCGTGGTCATAGCCCCACGCAGTGGTGACGTCTTGGCGATGGCCTGCTGGCCGACGTTCGACGCAAACCACGCAGCCGACTCCGCTGCGTCGCTGCGCCGCAATCGGGCGGTCACGGACCCTACGGAACCGGGAAGCACCTTCAAGCCCTTCCTGGCGTGTGGAGCCCTCGAAGGTGGATTCGTCGATCGGACAGAGAAGATCAACTGCCACATGGGCCGGCATTACTTCGGACGTCGTTTAGTAACTGACACGTCCCCGCACGGGATGATGGCCCTCAAGGACATCATCACCTACAGCAGCAACATCGGCATGGCAACGATCGCCGAACGCATGGGCAACGAAGTCCTTAACGACACGATTCGACGCTTCGGGTTCGGGGCGACCACCGGCCTCGGATATCCGGGTGAGGCCGGCGGATTGGTCTACCCGTTGAGCCGGTGGACCAGCTACTCAGCCGCGTCCGTCGCGATGGGATACGAAATCGCACTCACGCCGCTGCAGCTCGCCAACGCACTCGCGGCGATCGTCAACGACGGCGTGCTGCTAAGGCCCAGGATCGTCAAGCGGATACTCGGCCCGGACGGGGAAGTGATCCAAGCGTTCGACGCTCCCGAGATAGTGCGACGGGTGGTGCCCACACGGATCGCCCGGTACGTGTCACGGGAATTGCTCGTCTCGGTGGTGCAGAACGGAAGTGGCCGTCGGGCGCAAATCGAGCGGTACGGCGTGCTCGGCAAGACCGGAACCGCCAAGCTACCTTTCCGCGATCGCCGGGGCTACGAGCCGGGGGCATATCTCGCCACGTTCATGGGGGCAGCACCATCGACACGACCCGAGGTCGTCGCCGTGGTGATGATACGGCGACCCGATCCGCGACTTGGCTACTACGGCAGCGTCGTGTCCGCTCCGGCCGTGCGGGACATCCTCGCGGGCACGCTGGCGTACCTCGGCGTGCCTCCCGATCGAAACGCCGACCAACAGGTAGCTGCCGCGACGCCGTGACGTCCCCGACCGGATCGATCTGGGCAGCCAGACTAACCGACAAGGCCTGTGATATTTGCGAATATCACAGGACCATCGCGAGATCCTGACGCTGGGACAGGTGATGGTTGAATTGCCTCCGTGCGCGGCCCGCGGCGGAGCGTGTGACAGGTTCAAACACGGCGTTAGAATGCGACACCAAGGATGGGAAGCACAGACCTATCGCAGGCCGGACGAAAATGGACGCTACCGGAGCTGTTCGAGCGCGCGGGTGTCCGCCCACGCGACCGCGCCGGTGTACCTGATGTGTGCGTCGCTTCCCTGGCCGATGACTCTCGCAGGGTGATCTCCGGAGCATGTTTCGTGGCCGTCCGTGGGTCGGGAAGCGACGGCCATGACTTTCTCGATGCCGCCAGGGCAGCCGGCGCGACCTCCGTGATCGTCGACCGTGACGTTCCTGGAACACCGGGTGCGGTCGTCGTGCGAGTCGACGACACCCGTGAAGCGATCGCGAAGCTCTCGGGTGCGTTCTTCGGACTGCGCGATGTTTCCACTCGACCACCGCCCACTCCGTCGTCTTTTCGGTTGATCGGCGTCACGGGAACCAACGGGAAGACAACGGTAGCTTGGCTACTGCGCTCGATTCTGAGGACTGCGGGGCATCAAGCCGCGATGATCGGAACTGTCGAATACGACCTTGTCGATCAGCGACGGACGGCCGCGTTGACCACGCCGGGTCCGCTCGAACTCTGCCGAAACCTTGCACACGCCCGTGACGCCGGTGCGACGTTCGGCGTGCTCGAGGTTTCATCTCACGCGCTCGATCAACGACGCTGCGACGGTTTGACGTTTGCGGTTGGAGTGTTCACGAACATCTCCGGCGATCACCTCGACTACCATGGATCGATAGATGCGTACGTCCGCGCCAAACGCAGACTGTTCGAGATGCTCGAGCCGCCCGCTATCGCCGTTATAAACCGCGACGATCCGAGAGGCGGATCGATCGAAGAGGCGTGCTCGGTTCCGGTTACGACTTTTGGAATCGACGCGGACGGCGTCGACATCGGAGCCCGGGTCGATTCGTCGGATCGTAGTGAATCGCGCTTCGTGCTCAGGGTCCCTTCGACCGACCTGACGATCCGGTTACCGCTGGTCGGACGGTTCAACGTCTCCAACGCCCTGGCGGCCGCGGCTGCCGCTGACGCACTCGGGATTGGCCCCGAGCAGATTCGCCTCGGACTCGAGCGCGTGACGGGAGTGCCGGGCAGGTTGCAGCGCGTCGAGCCGAAGGACTGTCCCTTTTCGGTGCTGGTAGACTACTCCCACACGGACGATGCCTTGCGAAGCGCGCTCGAGGCGTTGCGTCCGCTTACCGCCGGGCGGCTGCTTTGCGTCTTCGGGTGCGGCGGTGATCGCGATCGCGGCAAGCGGCCACGAATGGCCGCAGCCGTTGGTGAAGTCGCGGACGTCGCGTACGTGACGAGCGACAATCCCAGGACCGAAGACCCGCGGGCCATCATCGAGGACATCCTCCCGGGCTTCGGTGCTACGCCGGACTGCCGCGTCGAGGTCGAGGCCGACCGTCGGCGGGCGATCGAAACAGCGATCGCCGAGGCTCGGCCAACCGACACGGTGCTCATCGCCGGAAAGGGGCACGAGTCGTACCAGCTCGTCGGCGATCAGGTCCTGTCGTTCGACGACGTCGAGGTCGCCCGCGAGTGCCTGCAAGCGTTGGTCGAGCCGCGGATTCAGGAGGGGGTCGCATGATCCCGATGCCGCTAAGCGCAGTGGCCGCAGCCGTCGACGCGGACCGTGCGACGAGTAGCGCCCGAAACACGTCGGGCGCGCGGGTTGTCGTCCACCGCGTGACCACCGACTCTCGCGACGTTCGACCCGGCGACCTGTTCTTGGCGATTCGCGGTGACCGGTTCGACGGCCACGACTTCCTCCGCGACGCCGTGTCATGCGGCGCCGTGGCATGCGTCGCCCAGCGCGGTCACCTCACAACCACGGACCCAACCTTTCCCACACCGATCCTCGCGGTCGATGACACTATCGCGGCACTCGGCAGGCTGGCGGCGTACTATCGGCACGAGGTGCTCCCGACGAGTGCCACCGTGGTAGCCGTGACCGGCAGCAACGGCAAGACGACCACGAAGGGCATGATCGACCACGTGCTGCGCGGCTCGCTAAAGGGCGTCGCTTCACCGAAGAGCTACAACAACAAGATCGGCGTGCCGCTGACGCTGCTGCTTGCCGATGCCGATGATCGCTACGTCGTTACCGAAATCGGCACGAACTCACCTGGTGAGATCGCGGCGCTGGCGACGATCGCATCTCCCGACGCGGGCGTGATAACTTCGATCGGCGAGGCGCATCTCGAGGGGCTGGGCGACATCAGTTCCGTCGCCGCGGAGAAGGCCTCCCTGCTCCGGTACATCCGGCGCGGCGGCCTGGCCGTCGTAAACATAGACCGCAAAGAAATCCGGCCGCATCTTGCGGGCCTTGATGGAGTCCGGTTGGTCACGTTCGGAAAAACCCCCGGCGCCAAGCTCCATGTCGGTGAAGCGCGCACGACTTTGAAGTCAACCACCTTCGAGCTCGAGGGCCGCTTCGCAGTTGAGTTACCGATGCCGGGTAAGCACCACGCGGCAAACGCTGCCGCGGCGTTTGCCGTCGGACGCTGGCTTGGAGTCGACTGCAAGGAAATAATCGACGCCCTTGGGCGGTTCAGCCCGCCGTCGGGTCGCACGCGACGGCTGGAAGTGGACGGCGTAACGGTAATTGACGACGCGTACAACGCCAACCCGGCGAGCGTGACCGCGGCGATCGACGCGTTGCGTTGCGGAGCATCCGGGCGGCGCATCCTCGTCCTAGGCGACATGCTCGAACTGGGGCG
>CBDUZY010000207.1:0-5651 GCA_965371825.1 uncultured bacterium | reverse complement strand
CGAAGAACGCCATATCCGAGGATTCAGAGTTGTACTACTCGGTCGTTAACACTCTCAGGGAGCTGGCGGCGGCGGCCGGCTCCATCCGCATTCTGGTCGACTTTCTTGAACAACACCCCGAAGCCTTACTCCAAGGCAAGGGTGCACCGGGAGAATAGTGATGCACTTTGCAGATTGGCGGATTGTGGCAATCATCCTTACGGTTTCCACGCTGGTCTTGCCTGGATGCGCGAAATCCACGCCTGCGAGGTTCTACATGCTGACGAGTGTGGTCGGACCGCAAGCAGATCCATCGGTCGAATCCGGCCGAACCGAAATGTCCCTTGCGATCGGCCCCCTGCAGTTTCCCGAGTACTTGGATCGTCCTCAGATCGTCACCCGCGCCAGCCAAAACCGGCTCGATCTTGCGGAGTTCCATCGTTGGGCGGAACCCCTCAAGCAGCTCTTTCCTCGCGTACTTGCTGAGAACCTCTCAAGCCGGCTATCCACGGAGCGCATTGTTGTCCGTCCGTGGCAGAGTGCAAGACCGGTGGACTACCGGGTCAGGCTGAACGTGATTCGATTTGACGGCACTCCCGGAGGCGAAGTGTCATTGATCGCCCGGTGGGCCCTTCTGGGCCCCGACGGAAAAGAGCTTTCGCCGCCGAGACGATCCCGGATTGCAGTACCAACGCGGCAGACCGGTTACGAAGGTGTAGCCGTAGCCATGAGCGAAGCGGTGGGAGAACTCGCCCGCGAAATTGCAGCTGTATTGGGGAGTGTCAGTGAGTCCCAGGGCGCCGAAGACTAGAGCCTATCCCAAAACCTGTTTGAGCAGTAGCATCGTGCATCCCAGGTGGAGGAAGCCCTGGAACATTGTCGTCGATTTCTCCCAGCGAATGCACAGACGCCTGAAGTTCTGAAACCATGAGATCGTGCGCTCGACTGTCAAACGGCGATTGTAGCGCCGAAGGGGACGGCCATCTTGTGTGATGTTCTCCGGTTTGCGATTCCGGCGATGCGGCGCGATCATCTCAATGCCTTGCTGCGCCAGCTTGTCATCAAGTCGGTCGCTGTCATGCGCCTTGTCGCCAATCAAGCGCGGTGGTGTTTCGGCAGTCAACATGAAGTTGAACAGGCGTTGAACGAGTTGGCTTTCGTGTGGGCTGGCCGAGGTCGTATCGACCTCTGACCGAGATATGATCGAAAGTTGTGGATTTGAGGGATGAAAAAAGGCGGCGTACCCTGGGTGTGACATTACCCGCACCCGTTCCTAACACAGGAGGATACGCCCCGTGAAGAACGATACGACAACTCCGCTTCAGATTCCAGAGGCTTCGACGAAAGACGTGCTGGCCACGTCGATCGCCAGGCACTCTCGGGTATACTCGTCGACCAGCGTGAGCAGTCGGAACGGCCGGGACTTCGGCGACGTGTGCGCCGTATGACTACGCGAGCGCGACCTGGCCTGCGCGCAGCAAAAACTGGAGCGAACAAGACGGATCCTCGACCTGCACAAGCGCTGGCGTAAGAAGCGAGGCTTCTCGTGCGAAACGGTGCGGGCTGCGACCGTGGGAGGAAGTCCGTCGGAAGTATCAGCTCATCTTGGTCCTCCTGAACACGGGTGTGCGGAACGGCGAGTTCAGTGCCCTGGGCATCAAGGACCTGCGGGTCGACGACGAGGAGCAGCTCGCTGCGTGACGTGCAAGGGTCTCAAGGAGCGACAGGCCCGTTTGACCGAGCGACTCTCGCGGCGATTCGTCTCCATCTTCGGATTCGGTGTAAAGCCCAGTCCGTCCGACAGCACCCAAACGACGGCTGTTACAGCGCGGCTCTCGGTGGACGAGACTGCAAGATTCTCACGAGGTGTTCCGTTTCTGCTTGGCTTCCGCGTCCCCGGTCTGATATACTCGTTCTTGTCAATCTAGGTACAGGCGTCGGCAGAGCGAGGGGCTTGGGGGTTTCACCTCAAACGTCTCGAGCCGGGCCGGAAAGCGTTGCGTCGAGCCGCGACCACAATTGCTGTCGAGGGAGATGCTACCGTAGTCGTTGCGGGTCGGATCCGTGCGCCGCCGCGCACCCACGGGAGTTCCACGCGAAGGCAACAAGGGAGGGCCATCATCATGGCACACAGACGGCGATCGATCATGCATGGCGTGCTTCTCTTTGGACTACTGGCGGCTGCGGGGTGCGGCCCCACCGGACCCGGCGACGGCAACGGCGACGACAGCGCTGGTCCAAGTCCGGATGCCGACCCGGACGCCGCCATTCGCGCGACCGACCTCGACTCCTGGCTGGCTGCAATCTCCGGTCAATCGGACTCCGAGGACCAGGGGCCGGTGGTCTACTCGTCAGCGCTGATTGAACAAGCGTACGAAGCCGGGCAGATCGATAAGGACGAGTACTACACGCTCCGCATGGCGGCAATGTACGATCGCGATCATCTCGATGAGCACTTCCGCGCCGAGCCCGAGCCAAACCCGAGTGCGACGTCGCTGCTGCGCGAGCTGGTGAACGTCTACGACTCCCTTTCGCCGGAAGCGCAGACGGAGCTCCGTCCGTACACGCTGTCTTTCGAGGATCCGGAAAGCTTCGCATACGACCCCGATCAGCCCAGGATCGCCGACATCATGGCCGCCCAGGCGCGGCTCACACCACGGGCGATGGATCGGCCGGCAGACGACGGCGGGTATTTCGTCATCACCGGCGGTACGGAGGCGCAGAGGGAGCAGATTCTCGACGCCCTCCAGTTCTCCTATGAGATCTTCCTTGATCTGGGTTTCCCCGAGCCTACCGACTGGATTCCCGTCGCAATCCAGGCCGATCTCGGTAACCCCTATGTGGCGGGCGACGAGACGTTCAGCGTGCACGAAGGCAATCGCCGATGTCACATCCGTCTGCGGTCCGATCTCGCCGGAGACAATCTCGACGGTACCGTGGCCCACGAGCTGTTCCACTGCTTTCAGGAATACGTCGAGGCCAGTCCGGCAGTATTCGAAGCCCCCTGGGTGTGGGACTCGAGCGCGGTGTGGGCACAGGAGTTCGTCTACCCCGACACGAACACCGAACATGCCTACGATATGAGGCACTTCTCCAACCTGGGCCGGTACTTCTTCGACCAAGAAGGAGTCCGAGAGTACGCGTCCTATTTCTACTGGTTCTTCCTTTATCAGGAGGGCGGCAAAACCGGAGAGGTGGTGCACGATTTGTACGTCGCCATTCAGGAGAACGGCACGCTGGAGGCGATCGCGGGGCGGGCCGGCTTTTATGAGGAGTTCAAGCGATACGCCCTGTGGACTCTGAATTCACCGCCGCACGAGTACTATGAGGACGCCCACGACGCACCGACGCTTCGGCCCAACGGCGATGGATCGATCCGTCACACCGAAATCGTCAACGATGAGACGTTCTTCGATCCTATCGAAATCAGCGAAGGCGGAGCAATGTACTACGTCTACACCGTCGACGATCACGTGGACAAGCTCCGATTCGACTTGACGGACCTCCAGAAGGACGAGTCAAACGAAAATGGGATTCAGGTCGTCTACCGCATAGACGCAGAGTGGACCTACGAGGACGTCTCATATCGTGACGAACTCGTATTCTGTCGAGGCAGAGAGGCGGAGCGCGTCGACGGCATCATCTTCATCATCTCCAACGGCCAGCTCGATCGGTCCGCCGCCGACTCGGAAATCGACACGGAGCTGACCATCGACACCACGGAACAGTGCCAGGTCACCTGGCACGGGTTCGTCGAGTGTACGTGGAGCGCAAGCGGCGAAGGCGACGGGCGCGGCGACGATCTGTTCGTGCTCGGAGACTACACGTCTCAGGGTACCACGCGCGTGGACGAGACTCTCCTGTATGATCCCTATGACGACAAGTTCTACGCAACGGAGCAGACGGTGAGCATCTCGTCGCACTACGAGTGGTTCTTCGAACACCAGGTCCCGACCGTGGATACGTCGTACATTGCCTGGGAGCGACGCGTGGAGGACAAGAACGCCACGCACACGTACGTATCCGAGGTGCCCGATGGGTGTCCGCAAGACAACTGTTGGGGCCTGCCCACGAGAATAGAAGGTCTCGCCGATGGCGAAGCGTGGGCCTATGCTCTCGACGAACAGTCCTTCCGGAACGTGGGCGAGTATGTTTCCGTCTATTCAGCCTATCACATCCCGGGGTCACTGGGAGAGTTGCAGGGACACGTGGCGGAAGTCAGGACACTGGAAGACGAGCACAGCATTACCGTGCACTGCCCCTCGAATTCGTTCGAGATGACAATGTCGGACGACGGCACGCGCATGACAGGTTCCTATCAGACCGAAACGACGACCTGTCATGCCGAGTACATATACGAGTGATGGCCGACTTCCGCTGAACGTGAGGAACAGGGTGTCCTTTCAAGAGGGTCCTGGTCCACCACAACCCGTGGGTCTACGGACACCGCGGCTCACCCGGGCACCTATCCGTGCATGGTCCGAAGTTACCCAAAAGCTGCAATGGACCCGGATCAAGTTTCTGGTAGGGACACGTGTCAACTTTGCCACCAGGGCCCATCGTTACACCTGTTGCGGTATTCGGATGGCAACGCGCGTGCCTTGGCCGGGTGCGCTTTGCAGGTCGATGTGGGCGTTCATTGCGGCTGCGGCGTGGCGGACGATCGACAGGCCCAAACCCGTCCCGCGATCGGGGCCCGATCGGGCTCGCTCCACCTGATAGAACCGCTCAAACACCCGCTGCTGCTCCGCCGGCGCAATCCCGCAGCCGGTATCCGCCACCTCAAACACAATCGTTTCGCCGCGTAACTGAACAGAAAGTTCAATGTTGCCTTTCGGATCGGTGAATCTAATGGCGTTGTCGATGAGGTTGCGCAAGATCATTCGGAGTAGTTCGGGACTGGCCGTGAGTGTAACATCTTCGCTAGGAACCGATGTCTTCCAATGCAGGTTCTTCGCAGCCAGCGCATCGGCGAACGTTGTGCGGAGTTCTTCAAGAAGTTTCCTTGCCGAGATCGGTGTCACATCGAAACGGCCCGCCCCCGATTCCAGCCGGGAAAGGCCAAGCAAGTCGCCGATCATCGCCTCCATTCGGCCGCTGTGCCGATCGACAACGTCGATGAACCGGGCAGCCGCTACGGCATCGCTCGACCAATCGACTGAGCGGAGCGTTTCGACGGCCGCCCGGATCGCCGAGAGCGGCGTTCGCAGTTCGTGTGATGCGTTCGCCGCCAAATCCGCCTTCACCTGCATCACCCTGGTCAGTTCCGTCACATCAGTCAGGACGAGCGTGCGACCGACGTGGGCGCTCGCCCCGGGCGATCCGTCACCGCCGGTGGCGCCGGGCAAGCGAATGTCAAAAGCACGCGCGAGAACAGACCGGACCCCGGTGCTCGTCGCGAGCTGCAGCTCAATTTCGTGAGTCCCCGTTTCGCAGCGGCCGTCTTTGCTACCCGTGGATTGGCTGGATGGTTCGTTGGCGTCGGACGGAACCTCGCACTTGGTCTGCGGGACCGGTTTTCCAGCCGCTCTCGGGCGCAGCAGGTCCTGAAGTTTATGTTGTGGGATGCATCGTTCGACCGTTTGGCCGAGAAACGAACCGTCCGGTTCGCGCGGCGAAAGCTGCAACAACTCCATGGCCTCGGAGTTGATGATGACAATGCGCCCTTCGGC
>CBDUZY010000206.1:0-5668 GCA_965371825.1 uncultured bacterium | reverse complement strand
GCCGGTAGCGCAGGCCATCGCCCGCGAAATGGAGCGGCACGGCGGCATCATCACCAAGAAGGACCTCGCCGACTACGAAACTCGGACGCGCGAGCCGCTGGTGGCTACCTATAGGGATTACTTGCTTATCACCATGCCGCCGCCGTCATCCGGTGGCGTGGCCATAGCCGAGACGTTGAACATCCTGGAGGCACTCGACCACGCGGCGATCGTCGGACGTGATCCAGCCCTCGCCCTTCATTACCGAATCGAGGCGATGAAGCATGCGTTCGCCGATCGGGCGCGGTGGCTCGGCGATCAGGACTTCGTGTCGGTGCCGGTTGAGCGGTTGATATCGAAGTCGTTTGCCGCGGCGCTCGCCCGGACGATCGGACCCGAGCAAACAAGCGACGTCCAGCGGTATGGCTACACGGGCGTGCCCAAGGACGCGGGCACGTCGCACCTTTGTGTGGTCGATCGCCACGGGAACGTCGTGGTCAGCACGGAGACGATCAACACGAGCTTCGGATCGTTGGCCGCCGTCGACGAGTGGGGCCTGATCCTCAACAACGAGATGGACGATTTCACCGCTGAGCCGGGCAAGCCAAACGCTTACGGCCTCCGGCAGTCCGCCGCCAACTCGATCGCCCCGGGCAAGCGACCGCTGTCGAGCATGTCACCGACCATCGTCCTGAAGGGCCAAGAGCCGTACCTACTACTCGGCGGATCGGGCGGGCCGAGGATCATAAGCTCGGTCTTGAACGTAATGCTCGGCGTGACCGATTCCGGCCTGTCCTTGGAGCAGGCCATGCTAAGGCGGCGGCCGCACCATCAGTGGCGCCCCGACCTGGTCTACTTCGACGACGAACCGAGCCCCGATGTGGTAGCGGACCTCGTCGGTCGCGGACATAAGATATCCGAGAGGCGACGGACGGGAGTCATCCAAGCCATCCTTCGAACCAAGGCCCCGCCGGCGGCGAAGCAGGGCTGGGTCGGCGCGTCGGATCCGCGCAAGGGAGGCATCCCGGCGGGATACTGAGGGAGTTAAGGATTATTGATTACCGATTACGAATTACTGAGGACACCGGCCGGGCCGACTGCGTGATTCGTAATCCTCGTTGGAGCGTGAGGTGTTGAAACAGGCACAGGTTGGGATCATCGGCGGTACGGGGCTGGGCGAAGCGCTGACCAAGCGGGCCGGCGGCGCTCCTGCGGAGGGCGACTGGGCCGTGAAACTGAACACGCCCTTCGGCCCGCCGAGTGCCGATCCGATCGTCGCAAACTGGGAGGGTGTCGACGTCGCGTTCATCGCCCGTCACGGACCCGGACACCGCTTCAATCCGTCGACCGTGCCGTACCGCGCCAACATCTGGGCACTCAAGCAGCTCGGCGTCACGTCCATCATCGCCAGCGGCGCGGTAGGCAGCCTTCGCGAGGAGATCGAACCCGGCCATCTCGTTCTGTGCGATCAAGTCATCGACAAGACGTTTCGCCGCCCGAGTACGTTCTTCGATGAACCGGGCGTAGTCGCGCACGTGGAGTTCGCCGACCCCTTCTGTCCGGCCCTGCGGGCCCTGCTCGCCCGAGCCGGAGAGGCCGTCGAAACGAAGGTCCACTCCAAGGGCACATACGTATGCATGGAAGGTCCGCAGTTCTCCACCCGGGCGGAGTCCGAGATGCACAGGCAATGGGGCGGTGACCTGATTGGGATGACCTGCATGCCCGAAGCCAAGCTCGCCCGCGAGGCCGAGATCTGCTACGCCCTCGTCGCCCTCCCCACCGACTACGATTGCTGGCGCCGGGTCGATCGGTCAGCCTCCGGCGATGACCTGATCGCCGAAATCCTAGGAAACCTGCGACGGGCAACGGACAACGCCCTCTCCCTCGTCCACGAGGCGGTGCGGCTGATCGGCGGTACCACCGAAACGTGCAAGTGCCGGGACGCCCTGAGGTTGGCGATCTGGTCCGACAGGAAGAACGTCGATCCCGGCGTTGTGGAGAGGCTCGAACCGCTCATCGGCCGCTACTTGGCCGATAATGGCAGTAATGCATAGCGACGCCCAAACCGTTGATCGAGCACTCGCGGATGAGCTGCCGGCCACACGCCCCGCCGTCCATGACCGGTGGACTTCGGTCCGCGCTGAGGGCTCCGTCCCGCACCGTGAAGCAGCGTTAGGCGTGCGTCGCCGGATCATTCGTGCGTGTACGGTTTGTCTTCTGACCGTGTCAGCAACGGTTGCACGCGGCCAAGGTGTCCAGGTGGAGCAAGCGGACCAGCCCCCTGACCGGCTGGACGGCTTGCGCGCCAACGTGGACGGCGCTGATGTCTACCTCAACGACAGCTTCGAGGCAGCCGACGCCCTGTCCAAGGCTCGAGGCTTCGCCCGTCGCGGGCTTTGGGTCGAGGCGGCTGAGGTACTGCATCAGGCCTCCGAGTCCTCCGGCGACAAACTCGTCCGCATCTCACCCGGCGCCTACACCGGAGTCCGTCGGTACATCAGCAACCGCATCGCGTCCTGGCCTCCAGCAGGTATCGATGCCTATCGGGCGCTGGTGCGGGATGACCTCGAGACCGCCCTCCTGCGACTCGGCGATTCGCGTCGCGTGGACGACCTCCTCGCGTTGTTCGGCCGCTACTTCTGTACCGCCACCGCCGCCGGACTTGCGGACACGATCGCGCAGCTTGCCATCGAATCCGGTGACCTGGACCTGGCAAGGCATGTTTACGAACGCGTGTTGACGCAGCATCCGGACGCCAAACGGTACGAGTCGCGCTACGGAGTGATGCTCCGATTGATCGCCGCTATGCAGGGAATGCCGCCGCCTGTGGACTCGGCGGAAGACGACGACGGCAAGGTGCGCTGGATGGGACAGGAACACCTCGTGCGTGACGTGATTAGCGATATTCGTGAACGATTCACCTCGACGCCCTTCCAGGAGAGACCCGGAGAGTGGCCCATCTTCGGCGGCGACGCGACGCGCAATCGCCAAAGCGCCACCGACGTCGAGGAGCCCGGGCTCTTGTGGCGCTTCCACTCGACCGACCCGGAGAATCCGGAAGGCCAGCAAATCGACATCATCTCCAGACGCGATCGAAACGCGGGTCGCGACCTAACCGCTTCCCCGGTGGTGAGCGGCGGATTCGTTTACATTCAGCGTTACAGGGAGATCCTGGCCCTGCACCGCAACACGGGTGTCACCGCCTGGCATTTCCGTGCCGATGACCATCGCGTGGAGCGCGATGATTACCTGGACGACGAACCGCCCGGGTGGGACTCGGCAACCGTCTATGACGGTCGCGTGTACGCCGCCCTACCGGGCGAGGAACTGATGTACTATCACTACGAGCCCGCCCAGAGGAATGCGGAGCTCGTTTGCCTGGACGCCCGAACGGGCAAGGTGATCTGGCGGACAGGCCCGGGGACACTCGATACACCTCGGTCTGAGATCAGGTTCGACTCGACCCCTATCGTCCGCCACGGGCGCCTCTACGTGGTCGGGCGGCGCCGCCGCTCCTTCGGGTTCGAGGACTGTTACCTGTACCGCTTCAACGCCGTTGACGGCAGCTTTGAGCACCGTGCTCACCTCGGCGGCGCCTCGACGGCGACATTCGGGTCGCGAACGGCAACGACGGCAATTGCAGCCCTGCACGGGGATACGGTCTACGTTTGCACCGGCTTGGGGTCCTGGGCGGCTGTCTATGCCCACACGGGTGAGGTCCGATGGCTTCGCATCTACGAACGGCATCGGGATGAACACTCCGGCGCTTTGGGGCGATCAGCCCGGAACGTCAACCCGTGGCAGTACAACCCGATCATCTGGTCGGAGGGGAGGATCATCTGCCTGCCGACCGACGGGGAGAGCGTTCTGGTTGCGGAGGCGGAGAATGGACGACTCATTAGGTCCATTCCAATCGACCAACTGGGTGGCATGGAGACGGTGTACGGCGTTCGCGACGGTCTGTTGTGCGGCGCCGGGCGTGAGGCGGCATGTTTCGACCTCGAAGCGGGGTCACTCCGATGGTCACAACCGCTGCCCGAGGACGCCGGACTATTCGGTCGCGGAGTGTGGACGGGCGACGATCTGCTCGTTCCGACTCGCCGCGGGCTGAGTCGATTCCGGGTCTTAGACGGGCGACGCACCGACACCCCATGGGATGAGGGCGGCGAGGGCGGCAACCTCCTTGCGTTGCCCAATCAGCTTCTGGTCGCGTCCGGTGATCGGCTGAGCGCTTACGTACCCAAGGCGGAGATATGGAAGTCCTTGCGCGATCGCATGGCCGCCGCTCCGTCGGATCCGTTGCCGGCCCTCGAGCTTGCCGAGGTAGCGTTCGGCGCGGGCGAGTATTCCGAGGCCCTCGCCGTTCTCGGCGAGGCGGCTGGACGCGCGGATCGCCTCACGACACTC
This sequence comes from uncultured bacterium, assembly GCA_965371825.1. Taxonomy (GTDB): domain Bacteria; phylum Planctomycetota; class Phycisphaerae; order UBA1845; family UBA1845; genus JAJRUK01. The sequence goes on along the minus strand of CBDUZY010000206.1, from coordinate 1,282 downwards.
GATGCCGCGCTCGAGCAGCGTTTGTTCACCGACATTTTGAAGTTCGCCCAGGGTCTTGCGGACCGATCAAAGCTCGACCCGGCTGACATGGACACCCTGTTCAACTTCGCCGGCCGGCATTCCCACGATCCTAAGTCAAACGTGACATACCGGATGCGGTTCGCCTCTCTGTTCGAGCAGTCCGCCAAACCGCAGCGCGCCCTCCGCATGTACCACCAGATCCTGCGTGACCGATCGCTACGAGAACTCATAACCGATCCGGAGGTTCCCGGCGTGCGCACCGCGGGCGCGGCAGCGGAATCACACATCGCCCGCTTGCTCCAAGAGCACGAGAGAGAGATCTACGCGGACTATGAGGCTCGGGCCTCGCGATGGCTTCAAAGCGCTCGGGCCGCCGGTGATGAGGTTTTGTTTGAAAGCCTTGTGGCTACGTTCCCAAACAGTAGATCGGCACCGCTCGCCCTGACGGCCCATGGCGACTTGCTGCTCGCGGCGGGTCGTGCCGGTACAGCGGCCCGCAAGTTCACGGAGGCGTACCGCCGGTACAACGACCAATCCGATCGCCCGGGACTCATGCGGAAGATCGCCGACGCCCTCGAGCGGGCCGGTCGACCCGAGCACGCCTACCGCTGGCTTACCAAAGCCGCTCGCGACTATCCCGCGACCACTGTGAAACACAAAGGCCGCCAGGTGACGTTCCTCCAGTATCGAGAGCATCTGGCGGGCGTGCGCCATCGCGTCGAGCCTTCGCGCCCCAACGTCACCCTGCCGCTAAGCGGGTCCTCGTCACAGCAGTTCGACGGACCGGTCGCACTATTGACGCCACGGTTTGGTGACAACCCTGCTTCACAGTGGTCCAACTACTACGTCTCCGCGCCGGTCGGAATCCGGGCGTTCGACTCGGCGACCGGTGAACAGACCTGGGACAAGCCCGCGCCGGTTAAAGCCGACCCCGCGCTGCTGATCGCCCGATCCGACGGCGCTGTCTTTGCAACGCTGTACGAGATCTTCGCGCTCGATCGGAAGACAGGTCATCTACTCTGGACCCACGGCGAATACCCCAAGCACCTCGACGACCCCGGCGCGGACTGGGAGGAGGGAGGCTCGATCCGAACGCTCACCCTCCAGGAAGACCGTCGGGTGATCGCCCGCGACAACGGAGAGCTGACCTGCGTCGCCCTGGACACCGGGCGTGAGGTATGGCAGGAGACACGCCGCCCCGCCCCGCTCGGTCGTGCGAAGCTGGTGGACCCGTGGTTTGTGTACCACGTCGTGCAGGACG
>CBDUZY010000205.1:0-5674 GCA_965371825.1 uncultured bacterium | reverse complement strand
GTCGTATCCGACGATCGTCTCGAGCGCGTAACCCGGGAGGCCGTCGTTCGCCAAGTCAGACCGGTGCTCGGCGAAAGGATCGATGTCCATGTGCGCTGCGTCGATGAGATAGCCGGGGCGGATTCCGGGAAGTTCCGGTACGTGGTCTCACAGGTCGACCCCGCGCCACACGGAGGTCGAGAGGCGGTGGCGGCCGATGGGTAGCGTGGCCCTCACTTCCCAACCGGATTCCCCTTCGGCGAACGTATCTCGAGCCGAAGCGCAGAACGCCGGACGCGCCTCGCCAGTTGAGTGCCATGTCGTGACGCTAGCTGCCGACCGCGTGGCCCAGTGGAACCAGTACGTCCTTGCCCATCCCGACGGGACCTTGTTCCACACCCTGTCCTGGCGGGATGCCGTCAAGGACGCCTTCGGGCACGAAGACGCGTACTGGGTTGCGATGCGCGGCGGTCGTATCGTCGGCGTTCTGCCGGCCTTCCTGGTGGCGAGTCGCTTGGCGGGACGGCTGCTGGTCAGCGTGCCGTACGCCGTTGGCGGTGGCATTATCGCCGATGACGAAGTAACCGCCCTACAGTTGTTCACTTGCGCGAAGACTTTCGCTGAAAAGCGCCGTTGCCGCGTGATTGACCTCCGCAGTGAGCGGATGTGGCTCTCCGATCTTCCGGTAGTCGGCCGTTATGTGGGGTTTCGCCGGGAGTTGCCGGGGCGCGCCGAGGATGTCTTGCCCTGGCTACCACGAAAAGCACGAGCCGCGGCCCGCAATGCCCGAAACAAGTACCGGCTTACTGTGTCATTCGGCGACGACCATTTGCGAGAAGTGTGGAGACTGTACTCGATTAGTATGAGGCGCCTGGCGTCCTTAACCTACCCGTTCTCCTTTTTTGAGCGTTTGGCTGAGGTGACGCCCGGCACGCACTGGGTCTCGCTCGTTTGTCGGGATGGTAGGCCGATCGCCGGGCTGGTGACGTTTCTGTTTCGCGACACCGTAATGCCCTATTTCATCGGCACGACGGACGAAGCCACGCGGTGCAGTGCAGCCAACTATGTTTACCTGACTGCCATGGAACGCGGCGTCAGCGAGGGTTATCGCGTGTTTGATTTCGGTCGATCACGGCGCGATAACACCGGGAGCTACAACTTCAAGCGTTTCAGTGGTTTCGCGCCTCGCCCGCTGCGTTATCAGTGCTACACGCCACCTGACCTTGACCCGCCGAACCTGGCGCCGACGAATCCGACGTTCAGGTGTGCGCGGCGCCTCTGGCCACACTTACCGCTCTGCGTAACCCGTATTGTTGGAGGTCGGCTCGCTCGGCATATTCCGGGGTGACATTATGAATATCCTTTATCTCGCCCATCGCATTCCATATCCACCGAATAAGGGTGACAAGCTGCGGGCGTACCGACAAATCGAAGTCCTCGGCCGAAGGCATCGCGTGTGGTGTGCGTGCTTTGTAGACTCGCCCGAGGAACATAGACACGTTCCCGCGCTTCGGGCGTGCTGTGAGGAAGTCTCCGTGGTGGAGCTCAATCGCCCCGCGGCGAAGCTGCGCGGCTTGCTGGGACTGATGCGAGGTCGTACGGTAACGGAGTCTTTCTATCACAGTCCCGCAATGTACGAGATCTTGCGACGTATGTGCGGATTGGTGCGTTTCGATGCCGTTGTCGCCTTCTCGTCGAGCATGGCCCCTTACGCCCTGCGTGTACCGGCGCGGCGACGAGTCCTGGACCTCTGTGACTGCGACAGTGAGAAATGGTTCGACTACGCGGCTATGTCAAGCGGAGTGGCGCGACGTCTCTATCGGATGGAGGGGCGGCGGCTGGCCCAGAGAGAGCGCGCCTGGCTGGTGACCTTCGACGCGACACTTGTGATCACGGAAGCTGAAGCGGCTCCATTGAAGAAGGCAGGCTCAACGACCAGACTCCACGTTCTTGGGAACGGCGTGAACGTGCCGGACATGCGACAGCCCGTCCCGTCGCCAGTGCCGACTGTCGGATTCGTTGGGGTAATGGATTACCGGCCGAACGTCGATGCCGTGTGCTGGTTCGCCGACGAGTGCTGGGGAGCGATCCGTGAGGCGCACCCCGAGGCTGCATTTCGCATTGTCGGCCGCTGTCCGACGCGCCGGGTACGTCGACTATCGAGAATACCAGGCGTGCAAGTCATAGGCGGCGTCGACGACATCGGGTGGGAGCTGAGCCGTTTCGACGTGAGCGTTGCACCTATGAGAATCGCACGAGGCCTTCAGAACAAGGTCCTCGAGGCGATGGCTTGCTCGAAACCGGTGGTGTTGACCAGCAGGGCGGCGGAAGGAATCGAAGGGCGTAGCGGACGTGACTACCTGATTGCTGACAGTGCCGAAGCGATCATCCGTGACGTCCGCCGCCTGCTCCGCGACAGCGGCGAGCGAGAGCGAATTGGCGAAGCTGCGCGGCGGTACGTCGCGGATCATCACCGTTGGGAGGACATGCTCGACACGTTCGAGCTGCTGGTCTTTGGCGAACGAAGTCGCTCGACGCCGGCCGCTCTCCTGCACCCACTGCCGGCGCGGGACGCTCACTCGGCACTGGTAGGTCCAGGGTCTGAGGGGAGTGTGCTTACCGAGGTCGACGATCCAGGAACATGACCCCACGGCGGTCGAGGGGCCCGCACAGTGTGTGCCTGCTGCACCCCGTCCGTGAAGTCAACTGCAGCCTGCTCTACTGACCTAGACGGGCCGCCAGTCTCTCCGCTCGTACACGCGGTGCCTCCCAGCCCGGATCGAACCGCGACGCCCTACGATAGTGTTCGAGTGCTTCACTGAACCGTCTCGTCCTCTCGAGCGTGATGCCGAAGTAGTAGTTCGCTCGAGCGTGGTTCGGCTGGATGCGGAGAGCTTGTTCGAACGCCTCTATTGCCTCGTGGTATTGCCCTGCGTAGTTATACGCGACGCCCAGCCTTCGGTAAGCCCGAAAGTAATTGCGACGGGACTTCGTTGCCTGCAGAAGGTGCGGGATTGCCTCCTCCGCCCTGTCCTCATTGAGAAGCGTATTGCCCAGGTTGAACTGCGCCTTGGCGTAGTAAGGGTGGATTCTCACTGCCTCACGAAACTGGTGAATGGCATCGTCGGTTCTACCATCGGCCTGGCGCATATTGCCGAGGTTGAAATGCATTGTTGGGTTATCCGGACGAACCTCGACACCGCGCTCGAACACTGTCGTCGAAGTGCGCCAGTGTTTCGCCTGTGCCCACGAGCCGACTGTACAAGCGGAGAGTATGACGACGGCGGACGCACCGAGCAGTGCCGCGAGTAATAGGCGCCGCTGCTTGACACGTGCCGCCACATCCGTGACACCCCAAGCTACGATAATGAATAGCCCGACAAGTGGAACGTACGTGTACCGATCGGCATAGGCCTGATTACCCACATGCACCAATCCGATGACCGGCACGAGTGTCCCCAAGTACCACAGCCATCCGACGGACATGTATTTACGTTTCGCCGTCCAGGCCACAAGGCCGGTGATAGCCAGAAGGACGAGTACGGCACCTCCCACCTGCAATGCCGTCAGCGGCGTACCTCCGGCGAGGTTGGGATGCGTGTACAGCGGACCCAGGCCGCAAGGCCAGAGCATCTTCCAAATGTACGCCACATAGGCGGTAACGGCGTTGGATAGACGGGCTTGGATCGAGATGGCCCCGGCGGCGGCCATGGCGGGACCCTTGGACTGAGCGACGTATGTTGCGTAACTAGACAGAATCGACAGGAGAAGTAAGGGGATCTTCTCGACAACAAGAAACTGCACGGAACGCTGAGTGAGCGGAACGGCGTCTGAAATAGCGGTGCGCCGACTGCGGATCTGCTCCTGATTTCCGGGATCGCCCTTTGAGGCAGGCTTGCCCCTCGCCTTTCGAGCTTGCCTTGATCTGCGCTTTCGTGGCGATTGTCGGGCCTTGCGCGGGAGGACGGCGCCCTTCTCGATCTTCGCAGTGAACTGCACTCTGGTCAACGGCCAGTAGTCGAGCAACAAGAACACACAGGGAAGCGTGACGAGCATCGGCTTCGCCAGAAGTCCAAGGGCGAACAACAGCGCAGTCATCAGATACCGGCCGATTCCGCCGCGCCGGACGTACGAGACGTACGCCCACATCGCCAGTAGGGCGAAGAACGTACTGAGGACGTCTTTGCGCTCGGATACCCAGGCGACTGACTCCACGTGTAGCGGATGCAACGCAAACAGGGCGGCGACAAAGGCGCTTGGCCATAACCTTCGGGTCATTCGAACGAGCACGCCGAAGAGCAGAAGCGCATTGGCTATGTGAAAGAGGACATTGACCACGTGGGGGCCGGCGGGGTCCATCCCGAAGATCTGGCAGTCAAGCATGTGTGACATCCAGGTCAGCGGGTGCCAGTTGGATGCGTGGCGTTCCGTAAACGCCCATATGACAGCGTCGATCGTGAGGCCGTCATGTACGTGCGTGTTCTTTGTCACGTACTTCAAGTCGTCCCAATCGAGGAACTCGAAGTGGATGACCTGCGAGTAGACTGCGACCGTTGACACGATGAGTGCCAGACATATCAGCAAGATGTACAGCGTAGTCCGGTTACGTTCCATCGTGTAGCATCGGTAGCGAGCACACGGCAGTCGATTGGTCTGCGCCTCGCAGGGTCATGGCGACACCGGCGATGTGCGCGAGCTGCCCGCTATGCCGCGCTTGCTTTCCGCCTGGAGGAACTCGAGCAGCTTACGACCGGGCGGTGTGTGCACGTTGCCCGCAAGATGCTCTACCGCTTGGCGGAAGGGGCGGTGTTGTCCGAAGAGGATGCGATAGGCGTTGCGCAGATCGGCGACATGCTCACGCGGCATCTCGGCCCGGCGGAGGCCCACGCGGTTGAGCCCCGCGATCTTCCCTTTGGTGTCGGTGAGGGCGAAAGGCACGACGTCCATGACAAACCGGCCGGTAGCGGCGATCATGGCCAGCTCGCCGATCCGAACGAACTGATGGATGCCCGCAGCGCCGCCGACAGTCGCACCGTCGCCGATGTGGACATGTCCACCCATAAGAACGTTGTTTATAAGTGTAACGCGGTTGCCCAACACACAGTTGTGAGCCACGTGGGCCCCGCCGAGCAGGAAGCAGCCTTCCCCCACAACGGTCTCGGACTCGGGCGTCGTACCGCGGTGGACGGTCACGTGCTCGCGCAGGATCGAGCCCCGACCGATGCGACAATACGTTCGCGCTCCGGTGTACTTGGCGTCTTGAGGGGCGTGACCGACGATAACACCGGGGTGCAACTCGCAATCCGGTCCGATCTCGGTCCAGCCGGTCAGGTACACGCCGTGATACAATCGACAGCCGGCGCCGACTTTCACTTCGGCGTCGATGACACAGAACGGACCCACGATGACACTGCCATCGAGTTCGGCCTTGGGGTCGATGATCGCCGTCGGATGAATCGACACTGCTCCTCCTTTGGCCCAAACGTAGGTTCGGCTGTTTGTGATCCCTTTGTCTACCGCTTATCGCCCAGCTTCACGGGCTTCAAGCCGAGCCGGGCCATCACCATCTGCAAGTCTTCCCACGTCTTACCCTTCTCTCCCGGACTCCTCAACAAGTATGAGGGGTGATACGTCGGCATCAGCGGAATCGTGGTCCATTCGCCGGTCACGCCCGACGGGTAGTACTCGTGGAAAT
>CBDUZY010000204.1:0-5693 GCA_965371825.1 uncultured bacterium | reverse complement strand
ACCTGATAAGCCAGCTTCTAATCAACGGCGAAAGCTCCGGCTTCGACAGCTATGACGGGGTTTCGTTCTTCAACGACGCTCATGTGTCGGGTTCGTCGGGTTCGCAGGACAATATGCTGACGAGTACGGCGGACGATCCGGACAATCCCACGACGGACGAGTTCAAGGCGGCTTTGAAGGACGCCATCGGCACCCTTATGGGGTTCAAGGACGACCAGGGCGATCCTATGTCGATTTCGGCGACGGGGCTGGTTTGCGTCGTTCCGACGACGATGTACCTGACGGCTCTCGAGGCGGTCAGCGCAACGATCGTGAGCAGCACGTCGAACGTCGTCGAGGGAGGAGCCCGGATCATCGCATTTCCGTGGCTTACGAATCAGAGCAAGTGGTATCTGTTGAAGACCGACGGCGTGATCCGGTCGTTCATCTTCCAGGATCGGGAGCCCGTCGAGTTCACGGCGCTGACCGAGGAGAGCGACGAGGGATTCCGGCGCGAGAAGTTCCTGTACGGCGTACGGGCTCGCTATTGCATCGCCTACGGATACTGGCAGCACGCGGTTCGGACGGACATGGTGTCGGCCACGTAGTCGGGCGTCGAGGGGAAGAACGCGATCTGCGCCGGCACGACGGCGACGGGAGTGTGAGGGTCATGGCATACATCAACAACGCGGACATCGAACAGCGACTCGGTAGCGGCGCTTACGTTCAGCTTACCGACGATGATCAGGACGGTTCGGCTGACGTTGGTGTCGTGGACGAGGCCCGGCTCGGTGCGGAGGGCGAGGTGAACGGTTATCTCGCCCGCCGCTATCAGGTGCCGATCGATCTGACCGCACACCCGGAACTCGCCGCCGTGCTGGCGTCGATCACACTGGACGTCGCCGAGTACCGCCTTCGTCTGCGACGTCCGCCGGTGTCTGAGGACGCTAGAAGGCGTTTCCTTCAGACAATCGAATGGCTGGGGCGTGTAGCGGACGGCAAGGCCGATCTACCGTCCGAGGGCGCGGTCGCAGCGAGCGCCGCCCGCGGTACGGTTGCGGCGACGACGGGTGAAGGGCGCGTTCTCACGCGTGACGAGCTATCCGACCACTGACCCGAAACGCTTTCCGATCTCGCAGTGTCGACGTTTCGTACATACGCGTGAACCTGGCCCAACTGCTCCGAGGTGATTCGTAATGCCGTCAACGCCCGACCGGACGACGATCAAGGCCGCCGTGCAAGAGCTCACGAGCAAGCTCCGCGATGGTTTGGTGGCCGATCCGCCGACCGCGGCGAAGCCGTTTCGGCGTGTCGCAGTGGGCGTCGGCGGCACCGAGGACTATCCGCGTCCCTTCCTGACACTGCACCTGGTGCGAGCTCGACCGATCGGGGTCGTGGCCGACGACAAGCTGATGGAAGTGACCGTGCGATTAGGGATGGTAACGGACGTTCTCGCATCCGAGCCGTTTGACGCGCTGCTCGACAAGGTCGGGGCCGTCGATGACTACCTCGATAGCATCGTGGACACCGGCGTGATCGACGGAGCTGAAGGATTCGACGACCGCTCTTGGACGTTCGACGAACCGCGGGCGACCGCCGGGGCGAGAGTCGCGACGGCCTCGGCGACACAATCGTTCGTCGTGGCCGTGGAACGCAATTGGAACCGTGTTCCGGCTTCCTGATAGGTCTGGATTTGTTAAGTGTGTGACCTGATTGGAATGACGCGATGATCTGGATTCTGGCCACACGGGGCGCATCGACGAAGCTCCGCGCTTCACCGTTCACCGAAACGATGATCGAGGGCGTACACAGCGTCGTGTACAAGCCGGGGATCGAATCCGTTCCATTCGCCGGTGAAGACCAAGCGGCCGGCGAGTTGGGCACGTTCGGGCGCGGCGTGCACCGTGTCTCCGGTTTCGTGTTTTCCTACGACGGCTCGGTTGCCGAGACACTCTTCGTGATCACGGACGAAATCGATCTGATCGTTCAGTACCGAGCAGGTGGACAGCGGCGTAAGCGCACCTTCGCCGACGTGATTTTCATCGGCAACGCAACGGTGACGGTTCCGTCGCTTAACTCCGGTGTCTCGGAGCTGATCGGCGTTCCGTTTCGCGTTCAGATTCCAGCCGGTGAGACGCTCGCCGGACACATCACGGATGCAGTGGATAGCTAACGATGTCGCGAACTCAGTCCGACGTACTCGAGACCGCCCAGGCGGCGCTGGCCGAGCAGGCCGCGGAGATGGCGGCGATCGTAGCCCGGCAACTCACGGCGGTCGCGTCGGCGTCCTCGACGGGGACCGGTGACGTCAACGCGGTGTTCTCACTGGATGTCAGATTCCGCCTGGTTTTCGTGCGGTGCCATTTTCTTGGCACTGCGGGCACGGCCCCGCTGGCGATCTCGCTGGATTCCTCGAACGGATCAGCTTATGACGCCCGTCTGTACGCGATTACCAGGGCCGGTGTCGATCGAGATGTCAACTTCAGAATCTCCGCCGAGGAGAGCACCGACCCCTCTCCGTGGACCTTCCAGGCGGGCGACGCGGTTCGCATCCAATGGACCAATCCTGACAGCGGAAACATAACCTGGGGGTTGGAGGTCGGCCTCGCGATCGCGTCGTAGCAAGGATACACTGCAATGCCACTCACGGACAATTCGGACAGCCTGGTGACGCGCAACTTGACCGTCGAGGATTCTCTGGCCCTCGCCGATGACACGAGCGTCGAGTTTCGAGCAATGGCCGCCCCTTCCACGCCCGCAAGCGGAGCGCTTGCCCTGTACGCCAAGACCGACGGGAAGCTCTATTGTAAGAACGACGCGGGTGCGGAAACGGACCTGACCGCCACCGAGGCAAAGAGGGTAGCCAAGGTCATCTATATTGAAGATCCCAAGGCGACCGACGCGTTTCCGCTGGCCTACGTTCCCCACGCGGCGACGCTCGTGGCGGTTCGCGCGGTTACGGATGTCGGCACGGTCGACTTCAACATCGAGAAAAGGGCCAAGTTGACACCCGACGTAGCCGGTACGGATATCTGGACGGCGGACAAGCAAGCAACGACCGCGGGGCTGGAACAGACGAGCTTCGACAGCGGTTCAGTCAGCGCGGACCAATGGTTACACTACGTGGCAAGTGCCGTATCCTCGTCACCTGGGGCGCTTTGGATCTCGCTCGAATACACGATCAACTGATGGAACATCCAGCAGTTAAACGTCGAAACGGAAGGATGTTTCACCCTTGAACGGTAGGGTGTTTCGACTCTTGGGAGTATGACCAATGGCCGGTGGACCGATCTTTCCGCACAGCGCCTTCCCGGTGAACTCCGACGTCTTCCCGAACTTCCACGTCGGGGCGGGAGCGAACTCCAAGCATGACGAAGGACTCGGCGTCAAGGCGAGCCTTTCCTCGGATGCGACGTGGCGTCTGCGCTTTCAGTTGCCGCCGACACTGCCGGGCGGAACGGGCAAGCTGCTGCTGCGCGGTCTCTCCGAGGCCCCGGCCAGCACCCTGAACGCCAAGATCAATCCGGAGTGGGCGTCCGTGGCGGCGGACGAAGACCCGTCATCGGCGACGCTGAGCGCCGAGGGCACGTCGACCGTCTCGTTCGGAACCTCCGACGGCGACAAGTACAGGGAGGCAAAGGTCACGCTCGACGCCGACACGCTGGTCGCCGGCGAAGAGGTCGTGATGGACCTGGTCTTCGAGTCGACGAGCTGGACACTGGACAAGGTGTCGACCTGGATCGCCAGCATCATCTGGGAGGACTAGCGCGTGGCCCGCAAGTTTGCGAAGCTCTACAACGACAGCGCCTACGTCGACGCCCAGCCGGTGAGCGCCAACCCCTGGACGATGTGGTGTACGTTCAAGCAGTCCATCAAGAACACGTACCAGACCTTGCTCTTCTACGGGCGCTCGGACGACACGTCCAACTACACCCAACTGCTTACCGCGCAGACAAGCGGTTATCTGAAGGTCCTCGCGAACCACCTCGGCACGAGCTACACCAGCAGCACCGACGTCTGTGACGGCGTATGGCACACGGCGATGGTCGTGGAGTATTCCAGCGGCGGCCAGCAGTACGCGGAGCTCTGGCTCGACGGCGTCCTGCTGGGGACGACCACGGGCACGGCGACCTCGAGCGGCGTGGGGGTATTCACACGCTTCGCCGTCGGGCGAAAGATGCACTCCAGCCCGACCGAGCCCACCAGCGCCACTATCGCCGAAGCGGGGGTTGCGTCCGTTCGGGCCAACGCCGACCAGGCGATGGCCTTGTATCGCGGGGTCAAGGGGCGACGCGTGTTCGGCAAGGACTGCAAGGGCGACTGGCCGCTGTGGGGTCTGCACGGTCCGGAGATCGACCTGAGCGGAGCGGGCAACGACCTGACGCTGGCGGGCACGACCGGCGGCCCGTTGCTCGCCAACCATGCCCCGGTCACGCCGTTCACACCCAAGTGGGCCGCCTCCGTCCCGTTAAGCGGGGCGGGCGGACCGGCTTCGACCAGGTGCATATACCTGGACGACGTGCTGATTCGTATACCGGCATGACGCGGGTCCGGTTCGGTGCTTTGGACCGGCGCGGACGGTGCGTGGTCAGCCCTAGGGGCCGATTGCCCCGTCGACGGCTGTGGTGACGATTCCCGTAACGAAGGAGGCAAGGCTCCGGCGCGCCTCCTCCGTTATGAAATCGCCGTCGCAGGCGGTCGCCAGGGCGCTGCACAGTGTCAGCAAAACGAGAGCCGCGAATCTACGGCATCTATGAACCATAACACACTCCTTCCAAGTCACGGCGTAGTTATCGGATCATTCGCTGGACCGGTTGAACGGCCCTGCCCGAGGGGCGCCGAGGCCGAGCAGGGCACGCAAGGGCCTTCATAACCGGAGTTCCAGCTCACGGGCGGCTGTGTGGTTCCACCCGGGGGCCGCGCGCGTTGCCCCAGGGGCTGTACGTCGGCGTCTCGTTTCGGTATATGCGGTTTCAGGTGATGCGGGGGAACATTGTGGGACCGAGTAGGTGCGTAGCGGCGACGAGCAAGATGAGTTCATCCAGGCTTGAAGTTGGCGGTGTCGTCCTTAGCGGTGGCCAAAGTCGTCGGATGGGGACGTCGAAGGCGTGGTTGCGGGCCGAGGACGCCGTAGAAAACGCCGGACCACTCGCTGGAATGGCGGCGGGGCTCGAACTCCTGTCGGCGAGGTGCGACGCAGCGTTCGTGGTCTCATGCGACCATCCGCTCTTGCGGCCTTCGTTTATATCGAAGCTGGTCGCACGACTTGCGGATCATCCCGCGGTGGTTCCGGTCCACAAAGGCCGGCCCTATCCGCTTGTAGCAGTCTATCACATGGACGTGCGCGGAACCTTGAGCGCGATGCTCGACACCGATGAGCTGCGCGCCCAGGACTTCGTCAAGCGATGTGGGGCGATGCTCATACCTTCTGAAGGTTTGCGCGACACCGACCCACAGTTGGACTCGCTACGAAACGTCAACGACCGCGAATCATACGAACGAGCCTTGCGAATGCTGGAGCCCCGGCCAGCCTCCGCTTGACGAACACCAACAGGGTTTGCGTGCAGGGTTCGCGCTGGCGAATGCGGCTCGCCAGCGCGCAGCCATCTCGCACTCTTTGCGCCTTGCAGCGTTGCCTCCGGTAACCGCCGCGCTCGGAGCGGTCGTTACATGGGTTCGTCGGGTGACACAGCCTCGAGGACCCGCCCTATCGC
>CBDUZY010000203.1:0-5695 GCA_965371825.1 uncultured bacterium | reverse complement strand
GGTAACCGCGCCGCGGACTACCGGCGGTTGCGGTGCGTGTGTCGGCACGCTTACGGACAAGAGGCGTTGGAGCGGGCGATCGAGAATGGACGAACTGCTGGACAAGATCCGCCGGGGCGATCGGCGATCACTGGCCCGGGCGATGTCACGGGTCGATCGACCCGGCCGCCCGGATCCCAAACTCGAGGATTCGCTGCGCCGGGTGACGGGGCAAGTGCCATGGTGGGGCATCACCGGTCCGCCCGGGGTCGGCAAGTCCACGCTGATCGATGTTCTTCTCGGAATGTTGCGCGATCGCGGACGCCGTGTAGGAGTAGTGGCGATCGACCCGACATCGCCGTTGTCCGCCGGGGCGCTTTTGGGTGATCGCGTGCGCATGATGCGCCACGCGGTGGATGAGGGTGTCTTCATACGATCATTGGCGACGCACGGACGGGAAGGCGGCCTTTCGGACGCGGCCGTACACTGTGCGAGGTTGCTGGAACTCGCTGCCTTCGACCCGGTGCTGATCGAGACGGTCGGCGTCGGGCAGAACGAGGTCGACATATCCTGGGTCGCCGACGTCTGCGTGGTTGTCCTCGCACCCGGTTTCGGTGACGAGATTCAAGTTCTCAAGGCCGGTTTGCTGGAGATTCCCGACGTCGTCGCGGTGAACAAGTGTGATCTGCCCGAATCGAATCGCTTGCTTACCGACCTGCGGGCGGAACTGGATGTGTCCTCGTCGGAAAGGAGCGTGGAGATCATCGGAGTCGAAGCGAAGTCCGGGAAAGGAGTGGACCGGTTGCTGGACAGGCTCCTCGAGCTGGACAGTGCCGCCCGCGCCGATGGACAGCGAGAACGGTATAGGCACCGACGAACACTCGGTGAGGTAAGGCGGAGCTCATTGCTCGCATACGAGCGGGCTTTGGAGGCCCAGCTTGCCGGCACGGAAGCGCGGGAACTCGTCGCCGACCTCGAGCGGGGTAAGCTCTCTTTCGATTCAGTGATCGAACGGCTGACAAGCGACATCCTCGCCGCGCGGGAGCGGCGGACGGATGACACCGGCGATTGACTTGGAGCAACAACAGGAAGGGGTTCATGGCCGATTCACTCAAGCGGGAATTCGAGCGATGGAAAAAAGGTGCGCTGGCGAAGTCTGTCGCCAAGATGCCGGAGCAGCCGGAGCGAACCGTTACGGCTTCCGGTCGCTCGCTGGACGGGCTTTACCTTCCTGAGCAAGTGACGGACGAAGCGGCGCGCAGGACGTACGCTGAGCGGCTCGGATTTCCCGGTGAGTACCCGTACACGCGCGGCGTTCAGCCGACGATGTATCGCTCGCGCTTCTGGACCATGCGGCAGTACGCGGGCTTCGGCGATGCCGAGGAGACCAACCGGCGCTACCGGTTCCTGCTGGAGAGCGGGCAGACCGGGCTGAGCGTAGCTTTCGATCTGCCGACTCAGATCGGATACGACAGCGACCACGCTCTGGCTTTGGGCGAGGTCGGCAAGGTCGGTGTGGCCATCGACACGCTCGCCGATATGGAGATCCTCTTCGACTCCATCCCACTCGACCGGGTTTCCACGTCGATGACCATCAACGCTCCGGCGGCTGTTCTGTTTGCCATGTACATCGCGGTCGGTGAGAAGCAGGGCGTCGCCGCCGACAAGCTCACCGGTACGATTCAAAACGACGTGCTCAAGGAGTACATCGCCCGGGGCACATACATCTTTCCGCCGGGGCCGTCGCTTCGGTTGACCACCGATATCTTCGCGTACGCGGCAGATAGTCTGCCGTTGTTCAACACTATCAGCGTGAGCGGTTACCACATTCGTGAAGCCGGTTCAACGGCTGCCCAGGAGGTCGGCTTCACGCTTGCCGACGCGATTGCGTACGTCGAGGCCGCTCGCAGCGCGGGACTGGACGTGGACAAGTTCGCCCCGCGCGTGGCGTTTTTCTTCGGGGCGATGACCGACGTTCTCGAGGAAGTGGCGAAGTTCCGCGCCGCCCGCAGGCTCTGGGCGCGGATCATGAAAGAGCGTTTCGGGGCGAAAGACCCGCGGAGTTGCATGCTTCGTTTTCACACGCAAACTTGCGGGGCGACACTTACCGCCCAGCAGATCGACAACAACGTCGTCCGCGTGACGCTTCAGGCTTTGGCGGCCGTGCTCGGTGGGACGCAATCGCTCCACACCAACAGCAGGGACGAAGCGCTGGGCCTGCCGACCGAGGAAGCTGTTAAACTCGCTCTTCGGACGCAGCAGGTAATCGCCCACGAGTCGGGCGTGGCTCACACCGCGGACCCGCTCGGCGGGAGTTACGTTGTCGAGAAACTTACGGACGAGATCGAAACGGAAGCGGAAGGTTACATCAAGAAGATTGACGAGATGGGCGGCATGGTCCGGGCTATCGAGCAAAGTTATCCCCAAAGGGAGATAGAGCAGTCCGCCTTCTCCTATCAGCAGGAGATCGAGCGCGGCGAGCGCGTCGTCGTGGGGGTCAACCGATACGCCGTCGACGAGGGCGCGGAGCCGGAGACGCTGAGCATTAGTGAGGAGTCCACACGACGTCAGATCGAGCGGCTTGACAAAGTCCGGGCGCAGCGCGACGGCGCTGCCGCCGATCGGGCGCTGGTTGCGCTGTCCGAGGGCGCGCGGGGCGATACGAATCTGATGCCGCTGATTCTCGAGGCCGTGCAGGCCCAGGCGTCGGTGGGCGAGGTTTGCAACTGTCTGCGGGATGTTTTTGGTGAGTACGAGGAGAGCTCAGCCTGAAACGCCTGAGTTCGCCGATTCGAGGCCAGCAAATGCAACCACCATCAAGTGTCGATCATCTCGGGATTGCCGTCGAATCGCTTGAACAGGCGAGCCGGCTCTACGTCGACGTCTTTGGGCTCGGCGAGGGCGGGACCGAAGAGATTCCCGGCCAGAAGGTCAAGGTGGCTTTCTTCCAGGTTGGGGAAGTCCGAATCGAGTTGCTCGAACCGACCACCGGCGACAGCCCGATCCGCAAGTTCCTCAAGAGGAAAGGGCCGGGGTTACACCACGTCGCTTACCGTGTCGCGGATCTAAGCGCCACGTTGGCGGAACTGAAGGCCGCCGGTGTAAAGCTCATTGATGAAGCCCCGCGCGACGGGGCGCACGGCATGAAGATCGCCTTCGCCCACCCCACTAGTACCGGCGGCGTGCTGGTCGAGTTCTGCCAGCGGGTAGAGCGACCACCGACATGTTAACCCACGGTTCTTGTGACCGCAGAGAGCGCAGAGTTCGTGGAGGTTGTCTAGGGATACTTGGTAGGACTGACGACTTCTCTAGCTGACAAATGGCTCCATCCGTGCGAGCGACAGCTTATTCCGAACGAACCCCGGCGTTTTGAACCCAAGTACAAGCAGCCAATGACCTCTGTGTTCTCCGCGGCCTCTGCGGTGAGATGTTCGAATTGACGCTTCGCGGTTAGTGGTTGGAATCCCGCCCCCAAACGTGACCGGGTGTTTCAGTCGGTTCCACATCCCGGGAAGGACGAGGCGTCGCACGCGGCGTCCGGAGGGCGCGAACTTACGACGTTCTTGCGTTCCTTGGCCGATTGTCTGACGACGCCGGGTGGCTGCGGCTTGGATGGCGTCAGCTTCACAGTGTCCTTGGGCTCCCACGGGCGCGGCTTGCGGGTTTGCAGATCCACAAGTTTGCCGTCCTCCGCGACGAACTTGAGGATTTCCGCAAGCCTGCCGGCTAAGTCTTGCGTGGCCACGCACTCATCGACAAAGCCGCGATGCATCAGCCAAGTCTCATGCTGGAAGTCGGCGGCCACCTTGCGCTCTTGAAACTGCTCGACGACGCGCTTACCGGAGAAGCCGATATTGGCGGACCCTCGAACGACGATCATGTAGTCCCCGCGCAATCCGTAGCTGATCGCGGTTCCACCGAGCGTGGGGTCGCAGATTACCGAGATGTGCGGCACGCCGGCCTCCTCCAACTCGTTCAAGGCGTGTTGGGTCTTGGGGATGTTGCGGTGCATGGAGGGCGTCCCCTCCTGCATCCGCGCTCCACCACCCTTTGCCAGGGATATGAGAGGTGTGCTAGTTTCCAGGGCATGGTGTGCGGCGTAGCGGAACTTCTCACCGATCTCGTCGCACAGGCTGCTCCCGACCAGGCCGAAGTTGTTTATCGCCAACACGGCGTCGTAGCCGGCGATCTTCGCCGTGCCGGTGATCAAACCGGAGGAGAGCCCCGTCGCGGCGATCCCGCGTGTGAGGGCGTCTTCGTACTCGGGAAACCTGAGCTGGTCCACGGAACAGTACGAAATCGTCTCCTCGAACTCTCGAAACGAGTCCTCGTCCGTCAGCCGGCGAACCCAATCGGCAGGGTGCAGGCGACGATACGGACTCTCGCCGCCGTTCGGGTGGAGGACATCGGCTCCGTCCAGGTTCCCGTAACGCCGCGCCATCGCGTACTCGGCGAGTTCCGCACACTGAGTGTCGGTCAGCGAGTGTGTGTCGCAACCGAGCACCTTTGCCAGGTAGTCGGCATCACCCTTCTGTATGGCATGGATCGCTCGAGCTGTGAGCAGGCGGTCCCGCCTGAGTTCCTCAGCGGCAGCTTCGTCACTTGGCTTTGTCGCGAACTGGGCCATCTTGCGCGTTTGCTCGGCGATGAACTCGGTGAAAGCGTCTCGGGCCCGCGACGACTCTCTTTCCTGTACGATCGCCATGTTTCCCATGGCGTCGGCGCTTCGCTCGTCGCCCGACGTTCCCCAACGACCCATGGCAAAGAACTTTGCCCGACGGGCCTGCTCGGCCTCCTCCCCGCGAAGCTCGAGGATCTGAGCGAGGTTCCGCTCCACGGCCTCCTTGCCCCTCGCCAGCAATTCCGCCGGATAACGGTGCCCCGGATGCAGACCCTCTTCGACGATTTCATCTACCGAGCCTTGCTCCAGCGCATCCTTCGAGGTCAGGCAGAGCCCTTCCGCGGCGTTGCGGATCGACTCCGGACTGCGGTTTCGGAACAGAATCGACGCGCATCCACCGGGGCTGATGACCATGTATGTTGCGTATTGGTTCATTATCGTGCGATTCGTCGGCGTGATGGCGATCGCGCCGCCGCTCGCACCCAGGCTGAGGATGTAGGAGAGGTTCGGGGTCTTCAGGGACGTGGTCTTGTGGATGACGTCGTTGATCGCAAAAGCCTGCCCCTCCTCCTCCGAGTACTCCGACGGATCGGCACCCGGGGTATCGACAAAGACAACCACCGGCCAGCCGCGCTTCTCGGCGAGGTCCATGGCGTAGACGGCCTTGCGGTATCCCTCGGGGAATCCCATGCCCTGGTTCCAGCGCTTGTATTCGGAAACCGAAAGCTCGACGAGCTGATTGTGCTGCGACGAGGGACCCGTTTGCTGTCCGATGATGATCACGTCGATCTCGTTTTCATCGAGCGTTATCTTGCCTTCGCCCGCGATCACCAGATGATCCCCGTGGGCGTCCGAGTTCTCGAAGAGACGAACGTCGTGGAAGATGTGTCGTACGTAGTCAAGCGCCTTGGGGCGAAGCGGATGCCCCGCCAGAAGGAAGGTCTCGTACGCGCTCAGATTCGGATAAACGTGATCCTCACGGGACTCCAACCGGGCGCGCACGTCGGTCCAGCCCGGGTCGACCTTGGAAAGCCCGGCGAGCTGCTCCTCGAGAGCAGAGATTTCGGCTTCAAACGGCAGGGCGAATGGCAACTT
>CBDUZY010000202.1:0-5705 GCA_965371825.1 uncultured bacterium | reverse complement strand
TGGTCGATGAAAAGCTGGCGAGATAGGCTACAATGAACCGGACCGTTAGTCAATGCGATTGGTAGAGCAGTGGAGGGATGGACCGTACCGAGACGCTCGATGCCGTGGTAATGCAGTCTGACGAAAAGCCGGCGGCTGGCGACGGGAAACTGTACCGAGTGCACTGTCGACCCGGTAGAACCGGGGTGCTGAGGGCCTAAATGTCGCCGAGTTCTGCAAACTGGATCATGGGTGCCCTAAGCGTGAAATCGCTCGCGACCGCGATCACGGTGTTCACTCTGTCCGCCGGGGCGACTCCAAGTGTGGGATACGCCACGGGGACCGTGATCGCCGTGCGGATCGACGGCGGAACCCTAAGGGGCGAGTGGATCGGGTCGGCCGACGGAACCGACCTGGACTTACGCGTCGCAGATGAGCGACAATCGATTCCGATCGACGCTCTGTCGACGGTCACGTTTGCGAACTCCAACATGCGACCGTCCGGAGGAGATGTCGTGTTCCACCTCGCCGACGGCGGACGGCTCGTCGGCGAACTCATCGGCGGGGAGACCGACGTGGTCGTCGCCCGGACGAGTCTGGGGGATGCGTGCCGTTTACGCTTCGACAGTCTTGCCGGAATCCGTCTGGTTGACAGCGCCGACTTCCCACGGGCGGACCAGCTTTTTCGCGCAGCGCTTGCCGAACGGCTGCCCGGCAAGGACGTGCTCATCACTCGCGAAGTCGAGGAGGTGAAGACGGTTCGTGGTCGTTTGGAACTCCTCGACACCGAGCGTGGTTCGTTCGCCCTCGGCAGCAGGCTTCGAACATTTCTAACAGAGAGGATTTTCGGCATCGTGTTCGCGCGGGGCGTTGGGCGGGATGAGACTCATCAAGTAACTGCGGAGCTCGTCGATGGATCGATGTTCTCCGGTCGGATCGTGCGGGCGGATGCCGACAGCATAAGATTGGCCACGTCGTTGGGCTTCGAAGCCGACGTGCTTCTCGCCGACGTACTTGTGTTGCGCGTCCACAGTGATCGACTGGTTTATCTGAGCGATCTTGCGCCGGTCAGTGAGCGAGGCGACGGACTGCTTCATCCCGCCTGGCCGATGCGACGTGACCGCAGCGTGGCCAATCGACCCTTGAGGATCGGCGGGCGCGTATTCGAAAAGGGTCTAGGCGTTCACAGTCGAACTGAGCTGGTCTACGAGATTGACGGCGACTATCAGACTTTCGTTGCGACAATAGGGATCGACGACGCCGTGCGCCCGCGGGGCAGTGTCGTCTTCCGCGTGCTCGGCGACGGGCGTGCGCTCTACGACAGCGGTCTCGTGACCGGTACCGAGGAGGCTCGCGAGATCGTCGTCGACGTCACCGGCGTCCAGCGCCTAACGCTCCTGGTCGACTACGGTGACGGCCTGGATCTAGCGGATCAGGCTGACTGGGGCGACGCGAGACTGCTGAAACCGCCGAACGATCGATAGGAGAGGGAGAGTCTCAAACCGGGAATCGGTGCCGAATCATGGCGCATAGTCTGCGAATCACTGTGTATTTGATCCTCGCCTGTCTGATGCTCTGCGCCGGACCGACTGCGGTACGTACTCCCGCGCGGGCTGAACACCGCGGGACCGGGGCGGATCGGGTCCTGAAGGACGAAGCCGAGCGGATCGCGATGATCGAACGCGTATCGCCGAGCGTGGTCAGCGTGTTGGACTCGAACAAGCGCGGCGGCGGGTCGGGTGTGGTGATCGACCCGGAGGGGTACGGTCTGACGAACTACCACGTGATCGCCGGATCGCTGGCTCGAGGTCGTGGTTGGGGCGGACTGAGCGACGGGAAGACCTACGAGATGGAGATCCTCGGGGTCGACCCGACCGGTGACGTGGCCATGTTCCGCCTGATCGGCGACGGGCCGTTCGCATATGCCGAGCTGGGCGATTCCGATGCGGTGCGTCTCGGCGACACCGCGATCGCCATGGGCAACCCCTTTAACCTCAGCGAAGACCACACTCCCGCGGTGACACTCGGCATCATCACCGGCTTGCATCGCTACCAGAAGGGAACCCGCGGCAATCTGATCTACACGGACTGCATCCAAACCGATGCGTCGATCAACCCGGGCAACTCGGGCGGTCCGCTGTTCAACGCCGCCGGTAAGGTGATCGGTATCAACGGGCGCATCTCGATCAACACTCGCGGGCGATACAACGTGGGGTTCGGGTATGCCATCTCGATGAACCAGATTCGCCGGTTCATCCCCGCACTGCGTGCCGGACTTCTCGCCCGGCACGGTGGGCTCCTTGCAACCGTCGAGGCGAAAGGCGGGGCCGTGGTGTTCGACAAGATATCGCCGAGTTCTCCCGTATCGGATATCGAAGTGCGCATCGGCGATCGACTCGTGTCGTTCGACGGTGTACCGGTCGATTCCCCGAACCACTTCGCAAGCCTGCGGGGCACGTACCCCGAGGACTGGCCGATCACGTTGGCGTTCGAGCGCGGCGATGAGCGCTGGACTCGGAGCGTACGACTTGCCCCGGTCGAGCCGAGACTTCGTAAGCCTTTCGAGACTAACTGGGCGGCGAACGAGCGCGAGGTCCACCGCTTGCTACGGGCGTTTCAGGTCGCGACGCTGATCGGTGGCGACTCGGCGAGCCGGCCAAGCGGCTGGAAGTGGTCGGTGACTCGGGAGGGCGTGGTTGATCTGCAGACCGGTGAGGCCGGTTCCGCCTGTTTCGTGGCGTCGCAAAGAGGAACCGGGGCCGTCCGCATGCTCCGCCGCGATGAGAAGGGTGCTGCTACGACGCTGCTCATATACGACGATGCGGTGGCGACCTGGCGGGCGACTCCCGGCGGCGATCCGGTCGCCGTGCTCGACGACGCACGGATGGTCTACGCGGCGCTCTATTTGCTGCAGACGCGGCTGCTTGCGCCGATCGATGAGATGGAACTCGACAGCGCCACCCACACCGGCGCAGACAGGCAAGGGACGGGAGGACCGCCTCTCGAAGTGATCGACTGCACGATCGAGGAGAACGTCATAGCCAGGTACTCGTTCGATCCGGCGACCGGGCTTTGCGTGCGTGTGCGCGTCCGGGACTCATCCCTGCAAACCGCGGCGACGATCGAGCTGACGGATCATCGTGACGTCGGAGGGATGGTGTGGCCATGTACGATCGAGGTCAGCGGCGGCGGGTTCGAGTATCGCGACGTGCTGTCCGACTGGGAGCCGATTCCGTGAACCGTGCGAAGATGTCTTCTAGATTCGCGGTCGTCGTAATGTCGATGTGCGCCGTGACATCAGAATGCGCGGTTGCATCGACAACCGGATCGGCCTCCGCGGGCGGGGCGTTCGACAGAGCCATCGAAGTGGTGCTGCCCCGCACGGTCAAGCTCTACGGACTCAAGGTTGGACGCCAGGCCGGCTACGGAACCGGTGTTGTCGTTTCGAAGGACGGTCTGGTGCTCACGGTCTTTTCCCTGCTCATCGACGCCCGTCAGCTCCGTGCGGTGACATCCGATGGCACCAGATACGGCGCCGATGTAGTGCATCGCGATCCACAGCGACAGCTAGCCCTTATCCGGTTAAAGCCGCTGGACGAAGAGGGGCGGCAACCGACAGCGATCTCGTTTCCACATTTCGACATCCCGTGTAATTCGTCCGGGTCGGGGTCCTCGAATCCGCAGGACCCCGGTTCTTGCGACCGTCTCCTCCGGCCCGGCGACTGGGTACTTACCGCCGGTAATCCCTTCAAGGTCGCGGAAGGGGCGGAGCCCGTGTCAATCGCCCACGGAGTGTTTTCGGCGCGAACCCGCCTCGACGCCCGACGGGGCGTCAGAGAGTTTCGCTACCAGGGAGACGTGCTTGTAATCGACGCGATCACGAGCAATCCGGGGGCCCCGGGCAGCGCCGTCGTCAACCTCGACGGCGAGTTCGTGGGAATGATAGGACGCGTGGTCACCTCGAACCTGACGCATACGCACTTCAACTACGCAATACCGCGAGACGTACTGTCAGACTATCTTCTGGAGGCAACGCAATCCGAGCCGGCGACCGTCGCCGAGGCGGTGCCGACCACGGAGGGCGGCGGCAACACGATGCTCGGCGCGGGTATTCGAGTCACCCGTACCGGCTATCGGCGAATACCGCCTTTTGTGGAGCGCGTTCGGCGCGGTTCACCGGCCCTGCATGCCGGCGTAAGAAAGGACGATCTGATCCTGTCGGTGAACGGGCGTAGCGTCGCGGATGTCGAGGCGTATGACGACCGAATGGGGAAGGCGGCGCCGAATGAGCCGATTGATCTGGTGATCCGCCGTGGTCGGCGCATCCTCACCATACGCATCGAGCCGACGAGGAGCAAACCACAGGGGATGGAACCATGATTCGCCGGCGGCAACAGCGGAAATGTCTCCAAACGCGTGCAGGTATAGCGGCACTAGCCGGGCTGCTGTCGATTGCTCTTCCGATTGACTACGCGGTTTCGACCGAGCCGGACGGGAGCATGGAACTTCGGCGTGAGCTCCAGGACAGGTTCCGCGCCGTGGCGGCGCGTCTGCGTCCTTCGCTCGTCCGAATCGAAACGGTGGGGGGCGTTCAACCGCTGGCAGCCGCGCCTCGACCCACGCCTCAGGATGGGGGTGGTGATGAAGATGGGCCTTCGCCACCGCGCACACAGAATCCGTTTCGAGACTCAACGGGCTCGCGATTCGTGGTGGCTGACGGCCCGACAACGGGGTTCGTCTATTCGGCCGACGGATACATCATCACGAGCGGATTCAGTTTCGTGCGCGAGCCCGCGTTCATATCGGTTGCCCTGTCGGACGGCCGTCGCCTGGTCGCCGATCTGGTTGCCCGGGACCAGGTGCGCAAGATCGCCCTTCTGAAAGTCGACGCCACGGACTTGCCCGTCCCGGATTGGGCTGATTCTGCCGACGTTCGAATCGGACAATGGGCGGTTGCTCTCGGGCTCGGATTCGGCGGTGATGAAGCTTCGATCACCGTGGGCATTGTAAGCGCTCTTGGGCGCATGCGCGGCAACGCTATTCAGACCGATGCGAAGCTGAATCCCGCAAACTACGGCGGACCTCTTTGCGACCTCTCCGGGCGAGTCATCGGAATCTGCGTCCCTATGGCCCAAAGGCCGGGCGAACTCGCCGGAATAGAGCTGTACGACGCCGGCGTCGGCTTCGCCCTTCCAAGAGACCGCGTGGAGGCGATCGCGGCGGAGCTTATGACCGGTCGGTCGTTCTATCGCGGCTGGCTCGGGATCGTGATCGACCCGACAGTTCCCGACGCCGTAGTAATACGCAACATCGCCGATCCTTCGCCGATGTTGACAGCCGGCGTTCTACCCGGCGACCGCATCTTGCGAGCCGAAGGCCGTGATATCGTCCACTATGGCAACCTGGTTCAAGCGATCTACATGATCCCCGCCGGCGATCCCGTCCATCTGGAGATCGGCCGGGACGATGCCAGCTTCGAAGTTATCGTGAAGCTGGCCCGAGGCACCGAGCTGGGTCCGCTCCCCGAGCTCACCGAGCCCTTCGATCCCTCCGAACCTCTTCAGAGTGAATTGCCGGAAGATGAGTAACGCGTTGTCCGTGCGCTAAGACGTGCCGGTCAGTCGCAACCGGTAGAGAACGTCGGATCCCAACCGCTTCGTTTCAACGGACCGAAGGTTCACAGATACCTCAACATGAGTCATAGGTGCGGCAACGTGGCACCTCAT
>CBDUZY010000201.1:0-5706 GCA_965371825.1 uncultured bacterium | reverse complement strand
ACGTGTACATTGCTCCGACTGCCTACGTTGGTGGTGACGTCAGAATCGGCGATCATTCGACGATCATGCATCATGCGGTAGTGCGTGGTGATGTGGCCCCTGTTCGGGTCGGGCGCCGTGTGAACGTGCAAGACGGCGCGATTCTCCACACCGCACCCGACGTGCAGCTCGACGTCGCCGACGAGGTGGCACTCGGGCACCGAGCAGTTGTCCACTGTCGCGAGGTGGGGTCGCGGACTCTAATCGGTATCGGCGCGATCATCCTGGACGATTGCGTAATAGGCCGGGAATGCATCATCGCCGCTGGGACCGTCCTCGCCCCGGGCACTCGAATCCCCGACGGATCAGTCGTCATGGGTCTTCCCGGTCGGGTAGTCCGGAAGATCGTGGACCGAGATTTGCGCCAAATCGACGAGGCGATCGACAACTACATCGAGATGGGGCGCCTGCACTCAGCCGGGTGCTTTCCGAATATCGCCGGCGTGCGGACGAATGAATAAGGGGGCACCGTTGCAGCCGCCGGTCTCTTCAAAGCATAGAATCTTGTGTACGGAGAGAGGGCGTTTCGGTATACTCCCGTGAGCGTAATCCTTTGTTTTTCGGGAGGTTACGGACGATCGGTCCTGGCGATGGGCTCGACGGGGTTAGCAGCCTGTCAAGGAAGATGCTGCACGGGGTTTTGCCCCGTGTTTTCACGGGTTGGAAACGGGTTTCGCACGTGTTCGGTGCCCTTTTTCGACGAGTTGCTAGAAGCGCCGACTGCCAGTCGGCGCGCCGGCATCGCTCGAACCGGCGCTACGGAGTGGCGAGGGGAGGCGAACGCGGGCCGTGACCGAACATGTTTCAGAACCGTAACTGCCCACTTTCCCAACCCCCGAACCTGGAGGATAGTCTTATTAGATGAGTGAGTGCAGCGGGACCTGCGGGATGTGGAAGCCCGTGCGGAACGGGGCCGCGCGGAAGCCCCTCGGTCAGCATAGCTTGGAAAGCCGTCGTCCTTGCAAGATGAACGTGGTCAATTGAGTCCGGGTGGGCGGTCCACGCCTCGGGGCGATCCGATGTCGTCGGACGCGGCATCGGGCTTGGCCGTGTTGGGGGACTTCGAGCTGCGCCGCGAGATCGGGCGCGGTGGAATGGGAACCGTTTACGAGGCGTGGCAACGGTCGCTGCGGCGGATCGTAGCGCTGAAGGTGCTCGCCTCCCACGTTAGCACGTCACCCAAAGCGGTTGTCCGATTCCGACGCGAGGCTCAGGCGGCCGCGAAGCTCCATCACACTCACATCGTGCCTATCTTCGCTCAAGGCGAGATGGACGGGATTCACTATTACGCAATGGAGTTCATCGCGGGCGAAAGCCTAAACGCCATCATTGCGAGGCGGCGGAACACCGAAGTCCCGGATACGATCGCATCCGACCTAGCCGACACGGTCGTCCTTCCACGCGCCGAAGAGGCATCGGACGACACGCCGACGGGCGACGTTCCGCGTGACGGCGGGGCCGACGGATCAGGTTGCACCCGACTTTCACCAGCGTCTGCGTCAACCGATGAAGTCGATGCTCCGGCTGAGCATTACAACACGATAGCAGAGCACATAGCCTCGATTGCCGATGCCCTGGACAACGCCCATTCACACGGTGTCATCCACCGAGACGTGAAACCGCACAACCTGATTCTGGGCAACGACGGCCGGATGCGCATTGCCGACTTCGGGCTGGCCAGGCTCTCGGAGCAACCGGGGGTCACCATCACCGGAGAGATGATTGGGTCGCCGCTCTACATGTCTCCTGAGCAGATCACCGGCGATCCCGGCCAGGTCGACCATCGCGCCGACATCTATTCGCTCGGGGCAACGATGTACGAGTGGTTGGCCCTCGTGCCGCCGTATCCGGGCGAAACGCGTGAGCAGGTAATCAGTCGAATACTGGGTTCGGAACCGCCACCGCTTCGGACACTGGATCCGAGCATCCCCGTCGACCTGGAGACCATCAATCTGAAGGCGATCGAGCACGATCGGGAGCGCCGTTACAAGACTGCAGGCGAGTTCCGCGACGATCTCCGTCGGTTTCTTGCAAGTCGACCGATCGTTGCACGGCGTGCCGGTTTGGTGACGCGGGCCATCCGGCAGATCGGCAAGCATCAGGTCGCCTCACTGGCGGTACTGGCTATTGCCATAGCCGTCTCGCTGGGGTTGGCCGTTCGATCGAGCCGAGAAAAGGCCGCCGAGGAGCGGGCCGCGGCGAAACAGGCGTCAGCCGCTGCGGTCGAAGCCGCGGCTGTCGCGGACGAAACGGAGCAACGTAACGAGTTGCTCTTGAACTGGCTGGGCACTTTGCAGGGAGGCCCGGCCGGTCTCGCCGAGGCGGCAATTCCCATGGTAGGGAGCTTGGTCTCGCCGGGTGCTGCTGGCACGGGAGGCTCCGCCGCAGGGTCTGGAGTAGTGGTGCCCGTGGTCGGAACGACAAGTGCGATCACCCACCGCCTCGCCGAGCAGTTCTACTTGGCTGTCAAATCCCCGGACTGGCCGGGCGATGCAACCGACCCGGAGGACGAGAACGCGGGACTGCTGAGTGAGATCGCCAGGCGCTGGGCGGCGGGGGAGGTCGAAGAGGCCCGCGGGCTGCTCGACACGTACCTCCAGGAGAATCCGAACGACTTCGAGGCGTGGCAAATGCACACGATCCTCTCCCAGCAGTTGGGCCGGTACGACGAGATGGCCAAGGACGCGGAACGCTTAATGGAGTCTCCGGAATACCAGACTCGAGGCTACACTTGGCAGGGACTCGCCCAACTACTGCAGGATCGGCCCGCTCGAAGCATGCCATATCTGAACCGGGCTGCGTTGCTCGGTCGCGATCCACTGTGGGCCAAGGTGTTGCGAGGTCTCGCGTGGACGCAGGCGGGGCGCAGGCCGCTCGCAATCGGCGACTTTGACTATGTCCTAAACGATGAGTCCCTCCCTCGCGGATCTCCCATACTCGTGCTGGCTCTACTTGGGCGGGCGAGCGCCTTGTTGGCATCCGGCAGCCTGGACGAGACGGGAGTCGATGAAGCCGTACTCAACGATGCGGTGCGCTGCGCGACGGAAGTGCTCGCGATTGAACGTGACAATGCCGACGCCCTGGCGATTCGCGGCGACTGCCATGCGGCCCTGGGCGACTACGCCGCCGCTGCCCGGGATTACCAGGCGGCGATGAACGTGGTCGGGCAGACTCCGATGCTGCTCGCTCGTTGGGGTACGACGCAGATGGCGTTGCACCAGCGGAGTCTGGCGGAGGCTGAGGAGCGTGAGCCGCAAGAGGAGCGGGAGTCGAGGCTGGACCCCCCTGCGATGGACCCCGACGAGGAGCGATCGCGCGGGCCGTTCCTCGACCGCTTCTTCCGCAAGGCGCCGTCTCGAAGACGGGGCGGCGGTCCGGGGGGATAGGTTCCGGACCAACTCATATGCATGTTGCCGGGGCCACACCCTTTTCGACGCAACGGACGATCATGCCATGTCGTCAATGAGTTCGGATGCGAAACGGATCGCCGAGACTCTCCAGCGGCGTATCCGGGAGGGAGAGCTGTCGTTTTCATTCGCGCGGAGCGGCGGACCCGGCGGGCAAAACGTAAACAAGGTGTCTACGCGCGTCACGTTGTGGTTCGACGTTGCGGACAGCGTTTCGCTCACCGAGGGTGAGAAGCGCAGAATCGGCATCCGGCTTTCCGGACGCATGTCTGGGGCGGGACTGCTGCACGTGACCTCACGGCGACATCGCACGCAGGGCGCGAACCGGCGGGCTGCGACGGAGCGATTCTATGAACTCCTCGCCGAGGCCCTTCGCCCAACCAAGGTTCGCAGGCCGACGCGAGTTCCGCGAAGGGCCGTGGAACGTCGCCTCCGCAACAAGCGGCTCGCCGGCGAACGAAAACAACAGCGCGGCCGCAAAGCGATCGACCGCGAGCAGGATTGACTCTGGCAACGATCTCTTGCACGCCGTCGACCCAACATGCGGGGCATCCGGCGGCGGAGTGCGACGGGCGCAACCTATTGTGAAAGCGTTCGTTGCGCCGCCTGTCTCCTTGTGGCGACGCCGAACGCTGCGGGGTCCGGCTCCACCCTACGAATGAGTTAACCGATTTCGGCGCTTGCGATCAACCACCTGTGATTTACAATCCGCCGTTCCGGCGACGGTCGCTCGACGTGAAGCGCCGAGCGGCGACCGGAGAGACCCCTGCCCATTCCTTCACGTTGGAAAGGGGGGCCGCGACGCGGTCGAGAAGGATCGCTCACCTTTCGGGCAGGGTGCTGACATAGGGCCGGCGCATCACGGACGTTCGTCGGCGTGGGTTCTCCGCGCTCCTTAATCGTGTCACACGATGGCACAAGGAGATGAGACCATGCTGCTCTGGGAAGCGCTTACGGTCCAGGTCCACGCGAACGGAAGAGATCACACCAATGGTTGCGGCGTCAAGCTGCAACCGGTTCGACTTCCGTTCGACAAGCGGTGCTTGCAGATCACGAGGTCCGGCAAGCGGTGTCGCGGCCGGGTTCGTAAGGAGAGCGAGTATTGTCCCCTGCACGACCCGGCGTTCGCAGAGGCCCGACGTCGCGGTAACGCGAAGAGGGCGCCGGGAACACGAAGCCGACTCGCCCACCTGCCTGACGGGTATCTCCGAAAGCTGAAGACCACGGCTGCGGTCGGGAACGCAATGGACCGACTCTATCGCGAAATACGTCTCGGCGTCGTCACGCCCGAGATGGGTCGAATCCTCTTCACGGTCCTGACCCGCCTCATGGACTCGGGGTTGCTGGATGCCGGGCGACCCGGACCGAAGAACTTCCAGCGCACCAAAGCGGCGAGATTCCGTCCGAAGCTAAGTGACCTGCTCACTCGCGCGGAGCGAACCACGTGGCGGAAGGCGGTCGCCAACGCGCCGGCGGAAGTCGTCCGGGCGAACGCACTGAAACGGCCCACACCGCCGTCCGTCGAGTCCGCTCCCAAAAATGCAGATGAGCGGCAGCGTCCGGTCGAGCGACCAATCAAGCTGACCTTGCAGCAGGCCTCGTAGGAAGCCCGACTTGTCATGCTCCTACGGTTGCGGCCCTTACTGCAGGCCCCAAGTCGGCATCCATGCGCCAATCATCGCACTTCGCTGGGGACGTGAATACTCAAAACCGTGGAAAGCGGTTAGCATGTCGACGGTATGGATGTTTCGTATCGTGGGGGCTCGACGGCAGGAAGGACTGAACGCGGGATGAACGATGCGGTGAACAAAGACAAGCGGAGACGAATTCTCATCGGCAAGGTCGGTCTCGACGGCCACGACCGAGGAGCCAAGTTCATCGCCCGGGCCCTGCGAAACGCGGGTTATGAAGTTATCTACACGGGCATCCGCAGGACTCCGGAGCAGATCGTCCGCACGGCAGTTGATGAAGACGTTGACGTCGTCGGCCTGAGCCTTCTGAGCGGCGCCCACAAGGAGCTGTTCGCCCGAGTGGCCGAACTGCTCGAGGCCGAAGGTGCCCAGAAGATCATCCTCTTCGGCGGCGGCATAATCTCGAAGAATGACATTCCATATCTGAAGTCGTTGGGCTTCAGGCGAGTGTTCACCCCCGGTGCCACTATGTCGGAGATCGTCGAAGCGCTGGAGGAGGAGCTAGCCGCCGACGGGTAACCGCGCCGCGGACTACCGGCGGTTGCGGTGCGTGTGTCGGCACGCTTACG
>CBDUZY010000200.1:0-5728 GCA_965371825.1 uncultured bacterium | reverse complement strand
AGCCCGTTACCGCCACTGTCACAATGTCACCAACGTAGGCACCGGACAACGCCGCCATCTGACCGACGACCTCATGATTACAGCCCGCGGCTGCCGACAAAACAGCGCACAGAAGCACAAGCCGCGAAGTCGCTGTCGTTGCAGACGTTCGTTTCATGTTGTGATACTCCTCTTTGATAGAATCGGACGGGCGACAGCACAAATCACCAACACCGCACCGAAACAGCTTACGATTGACGAACCCGTCGGCATGTCCGCGATGGCCGAGAGCAACAGCCCAAGCACGGTAGTTACCGTCGCTACCACCCATGCCAAAGCGAGCCGAGCATTGAATCGATCAGCGAAGAGCGATGCGCAGGCGCCCGGAATGATCAAATAGCTGAAGACCACGAAAACCCCCGCTATGCTGACCGACTGGGTCACCATCAGAGCAAAAGAACCGTAGAACAGACAGTCCCACAGTCGGACCCGCTTCCCAGCTCTCTCCGCTGCCCCGACGCCTTGCGAAATCTCGAGGAAATGCCGGCGAAGCATGAAGTGAAAGATCCCGAGTACAGAGTAGAGCAGCCCCATGACGGCCACTTGCCGCCAGCTAACGAAAAGGATGCTGCCGACGAACATGGCTTCCATTTTCTCGTGCCCGTGCGGTGCCTTACTCAGGATCAACACGCTAAGAGCGGCGCAGACCACGAAGATGATCCCGATGACTGCTTCATGTGGGATACGGTCGTCCCGGAACCGTCCCGAAGACAGCAATATGGCTCCCAAGAGTGCGAAGAACAATGACATGCAATACCCGAGGCGCCCGTGTTCGTGGGCCACATGATCGTGAGGCTCACTGGCGACATCCTCGGTTTCCGGGGCTGACTCCGTTCTCGTTCCGTCCTCTTCCATGCCCAGTTGCTCGGCCAACTGCACTTCCGTGATGAATGCCGTACCGGTGTCAGCGCGGTGCAACTGGGGGTCGGGACAGACTAACGGCGTGATCAGAAGGGCGACCGCAGCTCCCAACGCTGCGGCCTGGGCGAGCGCCAGATCGACGAAGATCACACCTCGCTTGATCACGTGCAAGCCCATGTAGCAGTGCAACGAGGCAATGACCAGGCACGCGGCAAAAGGAGCTGCGAGGAATGGTAGGGTTTCGAGCAATCGCTCCACGGGTCATCTCCTGCTGACAGGACCCTCGCTCGACGCGATCATCGGTTCAGGGCCGTGCTCACGCGGGCGACGACGTTGTCGATCATCGTAAGGTAGTCCGTCGCCTCAGTTTGGCCGCCTACCGAGTTGGCGCACTCGATAACACTGATACCCGTTTCCGCGGCCACCAGTTCGGGCGCCTTGCGACTGTAGAAAGGCTCCATTAGAAGGACTGTGACCCCCTCGGCCTTCACCCGCTTGACCACGTCCGCTACGTGCCCGGGGCTGGGCGGAATACCGGGTTTGGGCTCCAGCTCTTCGGCTACCACGAGCCCGAAGCGATGGGTGAAGTAGGACCAGCTCCGATGATACGTCACGATCTTCTTGCCGACGTGCGGTCGCATGGCTGCCAACCACCCCCCCAGCGCCGGCTGCCCCGGATCCTCGAGCGTCTTATCAAGCCGCCCCCTGATCAACAGAGCCCACAGCTTGCCTCCGCCTACCTTGGCAACCAGTTCCCGGCCGAACATGCGCTCATCCAGCTCACGCTGAAAAGAGGCCGTTTGCTCCTTGAAGTAGTCCGCATGCTCCGGTGCCAACTTCTCCAGCCGCTTGCCGATGCTCTT
Source organism: uncultured bacterium (assembly GCA_965371825.1). Classification (GTDB taxonomy): domain Bacteria; phylum Planctomycetota; class Phycisphaerae; order UBA1845; family UBA1845; genus JAJRUK01. The sequence goes on along the minus strand of CBDUZY010000200.1, from coordinate 3,965 downwards.
GGTGATGATGCGCCCGTTCAGTGGATCGAGCCAATGGTGTGGGTTGCCCAGCGGATGGATATCCCCCATCGATCGGTCGATCCTCTGGGTTGGCACTTCCAGCCGCAAGATGCCTTCCGACGCGTCAAGGTGCCCTGGGGAGCTGACGCGAATCTTGGCGTTGCGCGAGCCGTCCAGAATCAGCTGCTCGTACCCGATCTCCAGCTCGAGCCCTACGCGGATCCACAGGTCGGCCTTGCGTGCGGCCATCATGTAGCTCGGCTTGGCGGCGATGAAATGCGGGTCCTCGTAGCCCGTGGCGATCGAGGTTACCTTCACCTTGTCGCCGCCGACGGCGCGGACAATGGCAGCCAGATCAGTCGTAGTGGTGACGACTCGCAGCTCGTCGTTCCCCTGGGCGGACACCGCCGCAAGCGCAGGGATCCACGCCGTCAAGACCAAAAGGAATCGGTTTGTCGTAACAGGCATCGGTGAATCTCCAGACTAGTAGCTGTGAGCAGGGTGAGAGCCCAAGCTGAAGTTGCATTGCATGAACAGCTCATGCTCTCCCGTGTCGTCGTGGATGTGGAAGTTGCGGTCCGTGTATTGGTATCCGAGCCGCCAGTACAGATACTCGCTCTGCAGGAACGTCATGTATGCGGAATAGCCGTGCTCGTGCAGGCTCGAGCTGTATGGCATCTGCGAGTAATCGTAGCGGATGCCGGCAACCCAGCGGCGAGCGAACTGATAGTCTGCGGCCGTGTACATGCCCCACGTGGTCTCCTGTCCCCCGCGCAGGTCTGCCTGTGACGCCAGAACCTCAGTCTGCCACAGGAATGACCTGTATCTGCCGCTTGCCGGCGGGCGCCACTTGTATGTCAGATCGAGACCTTCGACCATCGTGCGGTTGCCGCCGTGTCCTTCATCGTTCGGCGCGGTGGCGAAAGTAAGGCCTGCCTCCAGCGTGGAGGCAGCGGACAGATCGAAGAAGTTCTTCAGGTGAAACAGATGAACAAAGTCGTCGGTATCCTCGCCGGCGAAGAGTGAGCTGTCATTGTTGATGATTTCGTAGGTCAGTTCGATGTACTTGTCCCACGGGTTGGGAATCAACCAGCTCACGCCGACGCCATCGCCCGACAAGCCCTCGTCGCCGAAGTAGTTCTGGATGATGAATGGATACTCGACCCAGGGCAGGGCGTGCAGGTGCTGGGGGTTGGCTTTTCCGAAACTGGATTTGAACCGCCCGGCCCGCACTTGGAGGTCATACGGCAAACCCAAGTACGTAAGGTATGCCTCCTCGAGGTGCGTATGCCACTCACCCCCGTGGCGACCGATCCCCAGATAGATGTCCGCGCGAGTGTAGGGGTCTATGTAACCCGCGAATCCGATCTCAAAATGCCGAAAAAGGAACTCGTCGTCGAATTCTCCGCCCTCATTGCTCGAGTAGTGACCGACGAAATCGGCATTGACGCTGATGTCCGGGTTGTAGCTCTGGATCGCCCGTCCGACGGACTCGACGAGGCCCGGCTGTGCCCCGCCCCCAGCACCCTCCGCGCTCAGGCCCGCAAGCAGGCTGTCGAGCTCATCTTCCTGGTCCTCGGGCTCCGGGGTGGACAGCTTGCTCTTCAGCGCACCGAGCTCATCCTTCAGCTCGGTAATCGTTCGCTCGAACTCCTCTCGATCCCTGGCGCGTTGGGCTTCCATCGCGTCGAGGCGGGCGCGCAACGCGCGGAATTCTTCAAGCATTTCCGACTGCCTGGTCGGCTGTTCCTGGCCCGCAGCCCGTGGCAAGACCACGAGAATGGCAGCACAGACCAGACAAAGCTGGTGAAGCTTCATGGTTCGTTCCTGTGGAATATTTCGATTGGTCGGTTCGTTTACCGAGACAACTGTAAGTCCGTGAGCACGGCTACAGTGCTTCGAGGGGAGGGCCTCGCGCGGTCACGGCGAACAGCGGTCTGTTGTATGGTTGTGACGCCGGCAACGAAATTGACCGTTGCTGGATGGTGGGTACCGGGAACGCGGGCAGCACAGCTTCTGGCAGGTTGGATGGCGTTTTAACGAGAAGGCAGACGGCGCACGGGTCGTCACCCCCAGTGTGGCAGTCGTCGTGCCCGGCCGCAACTGCCTCGCCGAGGACCAACACGGCCGTCAACACCAACGCGACCGCCACTGTCTCGGCGCCGGCCTGTGATTCTGTCCGTTGCCACCAGGACATGCCCTGCAATCCTATCAACGGCCTTGGTCGCGTCAACCGTATCCCTACGTCACAGAGCAGGCCTTCAGTTCGCGACCCCGCCCGCCGATTCTGTCACGGACCCGAGCACGATATTGCCTGCTCGAGGTCGTTAATGATGTCGCTCACATTTTCAACGCCGACGGAGAGGCGCACGAGGCCGTCACTGATGTTCGCCCGTTTTCGCGCCTCGGGTCCCATGCCCGCGTGGGTCATGCTGGCCGGGTGCTGAATCAACGATTCGACTCCACCGAGGCTCACCGCCAGGCCGCAGAGCTTGACCGCGTTCATCATTCTCCGGCCGGCCTCGAGACCGTCCCTGAGGCCGAAGCTGATCATCCCGCCCGCCCCAGCCATCTGCCTGCAGGCGATCTCATATTGAGGGTGACTCCTCAAGCCAGGATACCGCACCCATTCGACGGCAGAGTGTTGTTCCAGGAACTCGGCCACCTTGATTGCGTTCTCGCAGTGCCGTTGCATCCGAAGGGCGAGGGTCTTGATGCCGCGGTGCACGAGGAAGGACTCGAAGGGCGGGAGCACACCACCGAGCTGATTGAGCGTCTTGCGGAACGTCGAATACTGTCCTTCTTCCTTGACCACGATCATGCCGCCGACCACGTCGGCATGGCCGTTGAGAAACTTAGTGAGGCTGTGTACGACCACGTCCACGCCCCAATGAAACGGTTGCTGTAGGACGGGAGTCATGAACGTGTTGTCGACGACAACCTGAACTCCACGCTCGTGGGCCATGCGGCAGACGGTCGCGAGGTCACAGATGACCAACGTGGGGTTGCCGGGTGTTTCGATGTAGACCAGCTTCGTGTTGGGACGCATGGCCTTCTCAACAGCCGCCACGTCTGATGCGTCGACCATGGTGTGCTCGATGCCGAACCGTGGGAGGGTGGTTTCAACTAGCGTGCAAGTCGGGCCGTAGACGGCGTCCGAGCAGACCAGATGATCGCCGGCCTCGAGCATCACCGCGAGCGTCGTGTGGATGGCGGCCATGCCGCTGCCACAGGCCAATCCGTCATAGCCGCCTTCGAGCGCCGCGACACACTTCTCCAGACCGCGTACCGTGGGGTTGGCCATGCGCGAGTAAATGTAACCCTCGCGCTCACCGGAAAACAACGCGGCTCCTTGTTCGGCGCTGTCGAAGGCGAAGGTTGAGGTTTGGTAGATCGGTGGTACGACGGCGTGGTGTTCGTTCCTACCGACGCCGGCGTGCACCACCAATGATTCAGTCGACATTTCCTCGCTATCCTTCATACTACTCTCCCGTGCCTTGTCCGATGTCTCGGAGTTCATCCGTCTCTGCTGCCGGTTCGGTCTGTTCCATGAACTTCGCGAACGCCGTCGCCTTGAGCTGCACATCCTGGAGGACCTCTGCCCTCAACACGTGGAGGGGAGGCGACGATCGCTCGACCCAGGCGCATACGGTCGCCACCTCGCCGATGACCACCGGATGCCGAAAACGAACGGTCAATTCTGCCGTCACAGCCGAAATACCCTGGACAAACATACAGTTTGTCATCGCCCCGTCCAGTAGCGATGCGATTACGCCACCGTGAACCATGCCTGCGAAACCTTCGAAGGACTCATGGCAATCAAAACACGCGTGCACGCTGCCATCGTCCGATGCCGTAAACTCCAGGCCCAGACTCCGGCCATTCGTCCGGCTGCAGACTACGCAGTTGGACTGGGCCCGGGCGCGCAGCTCCTGCAGACCTGCCTGGGCACGATCAGTGATCAC
>CBDUZY010000199.1:0-5774 GCA_965371825.1 uncultured bacterium | reverse complement strand
CTGGTCCTGCCGCCGGACGTTGGCGCGGTCTCCCATCAGGCAACGGTTTCTAGGGACTTCGCCTTTCTGTAGACGGCGTAGTAAGCCCAGTGTTGGATCACCAAGGCAAACAGGAATCCCGCGCTGACGAAAGCCCGTGGGACAGTCACTTCACCCGTGAACAATCCGGGTACGTCCGCAGCCGAGGACCCCTCGTCGCCGTTCAACAACGAGCTCCCGAACAGAACGAGCCACAGGATCAGGTTTACCTCAACTACCAGGAAGGCCCGTAGAAGTGTCGCTCTCATATCCGAATCTCCGGGACGGCGGTTCAATGCATTTTATCGCTGCGCGGCGCCCTGTGTCAACGGCCGCGGGGACCGCGAGGCGGTTGATTCACCTGCCTTATCGTATGTCATTGTAGTCTCGGCAGGTCGTTGACCTGCCCTACGTGACTATCTGAATCGATCGAGGGCAAACGCGCTGATCGAAGTGAGCTGGAAGAAGCAAGCCAGCATGAGGCGGGCGGTCGCGGCGTCGAGCTCATCGCCGGTCAGTGCCACCAGCCCCCACAGGGCGACGACGATCGCGAACATCTGCAGAAGTGCTCCGACCAATCGTAGCACCGAGAAATCGTGCTGGCGGGTCTGGCGATGGGCCCGCTCGAGCTGGTCGTTTATTCGCTTGAGCTGATCGACGATCTCTTCGCTCGCCGGTGAAAGGCCTATCTTCGCGGACTGGGCTTGCGCCGAGTCTGCCCGAGTGGTGCGTACGGGCATGGCGTTGGCCCTTACGATCTCGGCTGCATCGAGCAGGTTGCGGACCGTGTGTGTGGGCGTTGCCTTTGTCGATTGAACCACGGCGTCACCCGAGTCGATGAGAATCGTACGACAGCCAGCCCTGGCACCGGCCTCGACGTCGTGCGGCGAGTCGCCGATCATCCACGACCGCGTCAGATCGATGTCGAGTTCGCCGGCTGCCTGGAGCAACATGCCGGGGCGAGGTTTGCGCAGCTCGCTGTTGCATCGGTAATCCTCGACCACAGCTTCGGGCCCGTCGAGGTAGGGGCAGTAGTAGGCCCCGTCGAGCGACACGCCGTGCTCCAGGAGAAGCGTCTCGAGCTTGGCATGTACCTCGCTGAGGTCGTCCTCGGTGAACATCTCGCGGGCGATGCCCGACTGGTTGGAAACGAGAACGACGAGTCTCCCGCTGTCGGACAGCCGTTTGATCGCCTCCGCGGCGCCGGGCAGCAGGTGGACCCGCTTGGGATCGCTGATGTACCCCGAGTCCTCGATGATCGTGCCGTCGCGGTCGAGGAAAACAGCCGAGGCCTTCATAACTCTCTATCCATGTATACGGTGCCGCGGAAGACCGCGGAATCCACGATTCTTTCTACTGGGCAGCGGCAAGCCCGTCGATCACCGCCTGCCTGAGCAGGGGCAGCATAATCTCATGATGGCCGACGATCTCATGTCCACGTCCTTCGGTGACAGGTCGTGTCACCACGTTCTGGCGCGGGCGGTAGTGGCGGATCATGTCGAAGTTCGCCGTGGTCATGGCGTCCAGATTCGCCCCGAGATTGCGGGCCACGGCGACGGCCTTCAAGAACACCTCGGGCAGCAGGACGGCCGAGCCGATGTTTAGCCACACGCCGCCGCCGTCGGACCCATCCACCGCCCCGAGGTCCGACACCACGTCGCAGATCAACCGGAAGTCGTGCATCGAGGCTTCGCCAAGAGCGGCTCCATCCGCCCCCGCGGAAACGTGGACGGTGTCGGTGCCCAGGGCTATATGGATACACGCGGGGACACCGGTTTCGCGAGCGGCGGCGAACACACTCTGGGATAAGTGTGGTGCCCGCCGATCGATTAGCAACTGCCCGACGGCCGCCCCGAATCCGATCGATTCAGCCCGGGTCCGGGCGGCGGCTTCGTCGAAGAAGGACATCGTCTCTGTGACCATGCCGAAGCTGCCGTCGCGGATGGTCTCAGCCACCTCCTCGGAAGTCTCGCCGAGCATCGCGATTTCTACGTCGTGTATCGCGCAGGCCCCGTTGCCGGCGATCGCTTTGATTACTCCTCTGCGGATCAGATCGATAAGGATCGGTCCGCAACCGACCTTGATAACGTGGGCACCGAAGGCGGCGACCACCGGCCGATCTTGGCGAACGGCGGACACGATCGCCCCGACGACGTTGCGAAACGCAGTTGCCCCGAGGTAATCGGGCAGCGAAGCCAGAAGATCGGCGGCAGACGTACCGGCGTCCGGCAGAGACGCGGCGGCGTCGGCCTTGGCCTTGTGACGTCGGCGCCGGGCGCTGTAAGTCGTTATCCGCTTCGGATCGATGGGTTTGTAGTCGCGGGTCATTGAAGGTCAGCCCCGGTCGAGTGTCCTGGTCAGGATCGACTGCAGCATTGTACCGTCGTCGCCGACAAAGTCGATCGCGACCTTGACGACCAGAATCTTCGCCGGGTCGAGACCGTGAAGTCTGCTCAGCTTGACGCCGTCCTTATCCGTCGTGAGTAGAACGTCATGCGGTGGGCAGCCGGTGCCGTCGAGCAGCGTCCGCAGATCTTCGAGACGGTAGTGATGGTGGTCGGGCCACCAGCGCCGACCGACCACCTCGATTCCGAGTCCCTCGACCGTTCGAACGAAGGCCTCCGGGCGGGCGATTCCGGCGAATAAGACCGCCCGACGTCCGGCGAGGACTTCGTGCGGCGGCCCTTCGAGCGGCTCGCCCGTCAGCCGGGCGATTGAGGTGACACGGTGTCTGCACTTCAGAACGGGAGCATCGCCGATCATCCCGCCAACTTGCTTCTCGATTTCGGAAAGTCGGTCCGCCGAGACCTGGTCACAACGGGTCAACGCGATGACGTCGGCCCGCCGGAGCCCGGCAACCGGCTCGCGCAGAAGACCTCGCGGCAGAACGTGTCCATATCCGAACGGGCACGTTGCATCGATCAGCACGATGTCCAGGTCACGGGCGATCTGTCGGTGCTGAAAGGCGTCGTCGAGTACTATCGCGTCGGCGCCTAACCGCTCGCAGGCGATCGCCGCCGCTCGACCTCGATCCGAGTTACCGACGTAGACGACGTTGGGGCAATGGTCGTGAATCAGGCGTTCCTCGTCGCCGGGCTCACCCGGCGCGGCCCCGTATCCTCGGGCGACGACGGCGGGCTTGCGGCCAAGTCGCTGAAGGCGACTTACGAGCTCTATGACAAAGGGTGTCTTGCCCGTGCCGCCGACGGTAATGTTGCCAACGCTGATAACCGGGACGGGCGGTCGGGATCGCGGACCGATTCGATCGAAACGACGGTTGCGGAGTGTTACGGCAAGCGTGTAGATCGCCTCTCCAAGGAGCAGCAGGCCGCGCGCGGGCGATGCCCATACCCCCGCCTCGTTCGCGATGATCCTGCGGTAGACTGAGTCCTCGTCCATGCGTGGGCTAGGTAAACGCCGCAGCCGTGCAGGTTACACACGTCTGAGACGACTGATCCACGGCTTGATGATACCGCAGGATCGTGGCCGTCGCACCGCCGAGCACTTTCGCCAGGACGAAGATGCACCCGGCGCTGCATATGCGGGTCGGGTTCTCGTTTTCCGCCACGGCCTGCAGAAACGCCTCGGGATCTCCGAGCTCGAGGTGTTTCAGGGCCCGGCGGTCGCGCTCGTTCACCTCGCCGAGGAACGTGTCGTCGAGAGTTCGCTCATCACCGAACTCGGCCCCGACGTGGCTTAGATCCGCCCCGGCGACGATCAGCGTGTCATGTGTGTCGCTCTCCAGAAGTTCGCCCAGAGCATCGGCGAAGTCGCGCAGGTTGACGCCCTTGCCGTCAGCGGGTGCCGTGCCGGTGGGCCCGCACGGGTCGGGGCAGAGTAGCGGCACGATCGTGAAGCGGTCCGCTCCGAACAGGTGCTGCAGCCAGGCGACCTGCAACTCGATCGAGTGCTCGCGTGCGTGATCGAGTTCATATTGACGTAGGTTCCCACAGCGGGCCTCCAGATGCTCGAGAAACTCCACGTCGGTCCGCGTCGTGCCCAGAGGTGTCGAAAAAGCGCTGGCGGTCGCAACGACGGACGTCGAGCGGCCGAAATGGTTCGTTCCCAGTATGATCACGCGATCCGGCTTTGGGCGTTGGCGAAGAGTTCCGTGAGCTGCGGCGTAGCACGGGCCGCCGCGCGGATAATCCAGGTGAGGGGCGATCAGTCCCCTGACACGACCTGTCACCACACACGTATCCGCCTCGGCGAGCATCTTCTCGAAGACCTCGCCCGAGTCGTCGAGGATTCCTAGTGCGGCTGCGCTGGGCATCTCCCGGGTCGCTTTGCTGCGGTATTGATCGACCAGAGATTCGTAGTGCTCCTCAAAGGCCGGGCCTTCGAGCATATGGGCACTCTCGAGATGTGTGAGCATCGATCGCAGTGAATCCACCGCGAGAGGTTGCCCGAAGGCGGCACCGATCTCGCAGCGAATGTCTTCGCACGTGTGTGCTCCGTCCATCAGGGCCATCACCTGAAGCGCCGCCGGCGAGAGCGTGAGCACGACGTTCGATAGCCCGCTGCGGTCCCGGACTCCGACTTCCATGGCCTCCGCCTCGGGCAAACGGAACGCTTCCAGAGGTCTCAGGCGGGGCTTGAAGGTCGGGTTCCAGTCCATGTCGCGTATCCGGTAACGTCGCCCGCAGGCCGGCCACGAATCTGCCGGATTCCGTCAACGATCCCGGCCTGCCCGCAAGACGTATGACTACTCATCATACACAACACAGGCGGCGGGTTGAAAACCGCAAGATAGCCAAACTGGGGATAATGGGCAACCTGGGGAGAAGCGAGAAAGCTGCGCCGGTATACGGGGTGGAATGTCCAGCGTCTGCGCGGCGACTTCTCGGGTGGGCGCGGCGGCAGGTTTCAGATCGTCTGGCCTATGCGGATCTCACGCTTTGAGATCGAGGTGTGGTTTACCGTCCTCGTCGTGGGTCACGCCGTCATCGGAGGTTTCTGCCGCGGACTGAGCGTCGTCGCCGCCCTCCTCTTCGAACTCACGACCCGCGCTGCCCGTTCCCTCGGCGTCGGCGAAGACCTGTGTGTCCGCGTCGTCGGTGTCGACGGTGCTCCCGGCTTCGTCTATCGACTTCACCTGGCGGTCGGCGGCTTGAACCTGGCCCGCACGACGAGCTTCCCGCTCCTTAACGGCTTCGCGGGCCTGGATCGGCGCTCCGGCGGCGGACGAGGCGATATCCGCGGGCATCTCGGCCATGTATACCCTATCGGAGCTTTACCGGGCCCTTCGCCACTTGGCCGAGGCAGGGGCGTGGTGCATTCCTAGAGGCCTCCTGAAGACAACTGTGGCACGGGACTTGAGCCAGCTGGCTGCCATCCCGGTGCGCTGGGACGCTTGCGTTTGGTTGTGCGGGCGGCGTGCTGATCAGAACCGCGATAGTTTTGGAGCGGTCGCGGATTCGACGTGCCCCGTTGCAGGTCGCGCCCAGACGGCTGATACTGCGTCGCACGCATTCGGACCGCTCGTTCACACTCGCGGTTCTGATCCGTCGGTCGGGTTAGGTGTGCCACGCGATTGCGCCGGCGCGGTTGTCGTCTCAGACTATCGAGTGATGCGATGAACTGCGTAGCCTTCGGCAGGTCGCCGACAGGAACCGTGCGCGACGCTTTGTTGCGAGTTCGCGACTTCCTCTGCGAAACTTCGGTTGCTGTCGTGCTGCCATTCTTCCCCTGAATCACCCCGGCACAGGCGAAAACCACCGTTTCCAGCCCATTATCGCAGATTCCATCACCCGGCT
>CBDUZY010000198.1:0-5791 GCA_965371825.1 uncultured bacterium | reverse complement strand
CGCGCCCCACCGGACGAACAGGGGGGTCCGGGCTACAATCCAACGGTTGGCAAGAGGTCGGGAAAGGTGAGAACGCCGGGAGTGAAGAAGCTCGGAGAGCAGCCATGCCGCCAAGAACCGCAACTAACACGACCAACCATCGCGCTCTGATCATCCTGCTCCGCGTCGGTGGCGTGGCCGCTTGCACCGCCATCGTCGCATGCGTCATGCCGATCACGTGGATTGTGGCCACGCACAGATGGCTCGGACTCGGCGACTTTCCGGATGCACCCATCACGCAGTATCTCGCGAGGTCCCTGTCGGCCTTCTATGCGGTCTTCGGTGGGTTGGCAATCGTCGTCTCGACCAACGTGCAGCGGTACGCGCCGATCATCCTCTTCCTCGCTTACGTCACCATCGCGTTCGGCGTCCTGATCACCGGCATCGACTTGGCTGTCGGTATGCCAACGTATTGGACGCTCTTCGAGGGTCCGCCGACATTCATTCTCGGAGTCATCATCCTGCTGCTCGTCCGACGTGTGGAACAAAGCGATGGCAGCAACTCCCAATGACCGAACGGTCGAGGAGCTTCCCGGCTCGTAGGCCGACCGCTGGAAACCAGGTGATACAAAGATGAACTCAAAAGCCGCGTGGATAGCATCCCTCATTCCTCTGGCCGGTATCGGGCTCAAGTTCGCCTTCTGCTGAGGACACCCGATGGACATGCTCGGTACGGGCATGGTGCTAGCCGGAATTCCGATCGTCCTGTTCTTCTCGACGAAGGGCCAAGGTCGCGGTTGACTGTGTGGCGGTCGCGGTCGCCTATGTGGTGGATGTTCCGGACGCGGTCCAGCGCTGTCGCTACACGCTTACCGGCGATGAGCGATCGGCTGCGATGGTCGAGACGGCCTTGATCGCCGCCTCGATGTGCTCTTTCGTATTGAACGGGCCGGCCGAAAAACGCACCGTGCCACGAGGCGTGGTTCCCATCAGCTCATGGACTAGCGGGGCGCATTGCAGACCGGTGCGCGTTTGAACCTCGTGGTCGACGTCGAGAAGAGTACCCACGTCCGACGGATCGTAATTGTCGACCGCGATCGACAAGGTGGCGACCCGATTGCGCAGGCTCGATGTTCCGCATATCCGCACGCCCGCGATTCCCGTAAGACCCTTCTGGAGAAGCGTGAGTAACTCCATCTCGTGTTCGTAGATGTCGTCCAGCCCGCGCTCTTCGATCCAATCCAGCCCAGCCGCAAGCCCTGCGATCCCGGCGAGGTTGTGTGTACCGGCCTCGAGGCGGTACGGATACTCCTTGAGATGATAGGGATCAGCGCTGCGCACGCCGGTCCCGCCGTAGATCGTCCCTTCGATCTCCGCGTCGTCAGCCACGCAGATGCCGCCGGTACCTGTGGGGGCGAGCAAACCCTTATGGCCCGTGAAAACGAGGAAGCTGATGTTGCACTCGGCCATGTCGATCGGCAACACTCCCGCTGTCTGAGCAGTGTCCACGGCAAGGGGCACACCTTCCTCCTTGCACACAACGCCGATGGTCCGAAGGTCCTGCACGACACCGGTCACGTTCGACCCGTGATTCACGATCACGAGCTTCGTGTTCTTCTTGATGGCCTTTCGGATGTCCTCGGGGTCGATGTACCCCTCTCCGTCCGGCGTCACGAACGTGGCTTCGGCGCCCTCCAGAACCTTGTGGTTGACGGGCCGAATGACCGAGTTGTGCTCCATTTTCGTCGTTACCACGTGGTCCCCCGGCTTGATCGTGCCGTTGATCACGAGGTTCAGGCTCATCGTCGCGTTGAGCGTGAACACGAGACGGTTGGGATCCTTCGGCTTGCCTGCTTCGACGAGGGTCCGGTTGAAGAACGTCGACAGCCGCTCGCGCGTTCGGTGGATCATCTGCTCGGCGCTGAGACCGAGATCGCAGCCCGAACGCCCGGGGTTGACCCCGTATTCGCTGTAGAAGCGCCGAACGGCGTCGTGCACGCTATCGGGCTTGGGAAACGTAGTCGCGGCGTTGTCGAGATAGATCAGTTCTTCCACACTGGCTCCCTTACTCATAAACGGAACTACGCTTCACCATTAATGCATGACGTCCGGGTCGACCGACCGCCACGGCCGACTAGGCCGATTCGGCCATGCGCCACGGATCATACCACGCTTCAAGCCAATGTGATACTGACGTCCGCACAACCTCAAGCGCACTCGATTGCCCCGCAGCAGCGGGCCTGCCCATCCGAACCAGGGACAATCCCGACTACCAGCCAATGCTCCTCACGAACCGTCTGACGCATGGTGGTCCGAGAATCCCGCTGTCTACACGTCTGCACCCCGTGCATAAGAATCAACTTCCGTTCAACTTGCCCCACGGAATTCCGTGCGAGGCCGCTACTTAATCGTAGAGTTTAGACGGACCGGAACTGTACCGGCGGTCCACGCCGGCTAGGCGCAGTTCCCCGGCATCCTCGCGAACGCGCTAACGGACAAGGGCTGTCTCGGGATGCATCGAGACACGTAGACGCGGGAAAGATATGGCGACCTCGGTTAGACACGAGCCTCTGTTCAAGCCCGAGCAGATCAAGCGGTTCGTCGACAACGCTCGCCGGCATGGCCAGCCGGACGTAGCGTGCGGCAAAAGACGCCGACTGCGGGTCAGCTCGGACATGCGCGTCGAGGTCACGGCCGACCCGGACTCACCATCCAAGGTTACCGCAGCCGCCATGCACAACGTCTCCCAGCGTGGGCTGGCTTTCTGGTCGAGACAGAGGTTCGCCATCCGAACTCCGGTGTTCATCAGGGAGTTTAGGAGCGATGGCGCAGGCGAGTGGCTGCCTTTGCGCGTGCGCCACTGCACCGTCGGCCTACGCGGCTTTCTGATCGGCGCTGAGTTTGAGGATCCGCCGACAGAAAAGAACCGCCTCCCCGGTCGCAACACGTCGAGACGGCTCCAGGAGTCCCTACGAATTCGCCGCCTGCACCTTTGATCCGCGCGCACAGGACAAGCACCCCTAGTGGCAACCTCAAACGGAGGAGGAGGGATTCGAACCCCCGAGACGCTTTCGCGCCTAACGGTTTTCAAGACCGTCGCCTTCAGCCGCTCGGCCACTCCTCCAAGGCTGATTTGACCTAAACCTTGACCTAAACCCCCCTATCTGATAGCCTGTCCGTGGGAGCGTTTGATAGGTAGTTGTTAGGGGTTCTTTCTTCATGGCTCGGCCACGTAATCGCGTCTATGACGACAAGGGCGACCTTGTGGAGGGTCTGTCCTCGCACAAGTCTTCGGGGCGATACTACTCCCTCGATCAGGACGGTCAACGTCGATACTGGGGCAAGGACAAGAGCCAGGCGATACGCGAGTATCGAGCCAGCCTCAGCCCGCGATATCGTCCTCCGATGACCGATGAGGACGCCGCCGAGCGGCTCGAATCCGAAGGACTGGAAGAGCATCAAATCACTCCTGAGCTTATCGACCTTGTGAAGTCAGAAGACCGGAAGAGCCGCTTTCAGGGGCCGTCGGAAGAGTGGCTGCAAGCCAACCCCAACAGTCGGGTAGCCGTCTGGATCAGGACAGGGAAGTACCCACGCCGTCCGGAGCCGGAGGTTTCAAAGGAACGGCTCACGGGCTGCTTCGATGAGTGGTGGTCGATTATGCTGGAGGCCGCTGACAAGCCGACCGTGCATATGAAGGACGTTAAGCGGGTTTTTGACCGTTTCGCGGTCGTCATCGGCAACAAGCCGATTTCTACACTCAGCGCAGACGATTTCGCCGCTTGGCGAACCTGGGTCACTCGCGAGCAGACGCGATGCAAATGGTCTAACAAGACTCACAACGACCACCACAAGCATATCAAAACCGTGTTCAACACGGTCAAATCAGAACGACCGTCCTGGCCGTTTCCCGATGGTCTGGCGGAGTGGCAAACGTTGCCGAAGCGAATCCGTTCCCGATCCAAGTATGTTCCGAAACGCCACAACAAGCAGCCGATACCCGTTGACGTATTCCAGGCCGTTCTGACCGTTGCTCAGAAGTGGGCTGAAGCCGCAACCGTGGTCGATGCGACCGACAACAACGGACGGAGTAAGAAAAGGGCCAACCGAGGCCGTCACAATCGTGGTCTCACGGCTCTCGCAATGTTCAAGCTCGCAGCCAACTGTGGGCTTGATAATACCGATACGGCTGCGGTCACGTGGGATCACATCAAACACCTTGACGGCTCACTCCCCTACCTCGATATGCCCCGAGAGAAGATCAAGAAGCGATTTCGAGTGGAAGTAGACCGTAAGATACCGCTCCTACCGTCAACGGTGGTGGCGTTGAAGAGATTGCGTGACGCGATGCCCGTTTGTGAAACGGTTTTCAGAACCGTTCAGGGTTCGCCCCATAGCAAGAATTCGGTATACGATCAGCTTGAAGACGCGATGATCGAGGCTGGCTTGGATTCACGTTTCCCCGATGGGGTCAACAGCAATCGATACCGATACACCGGCAAGAACACAAAGAGGGCGCTGAAAGGCGAGTACAAACGGAAGAACGGGGACGGCTGGACCTTCAAGCATATTCGGAACATCGGGGGTAAGAAACGGAAGGGGATCAGCAAGGAGGAACGCGACCACTTCTTGGGGCACGTTGAGGCTGGCGAAACGAAATGGTACACGGGCGAAGTGGACGAAAGCTATCTCTTGCCGCTCGTGGAGGCGATTGGGGTCGAGTACTTCGACGATTCCAGCAGCGCAAATGATCAGCGGCATGAGTGACGCCTACATCAAACGAAGCCCGAAGATGTTCGCGGAGGCTTGGGAGGCGATTCGAATCGCTTACGGGATCGGCTGAGAAAGAGAGGCAAAGCTAGCCAGCTAGTACGGGTGTTCCCATCTGCATGAGGACTCTCCATTGCCGAGTTTCCGACCCACGGGGGGTGGAGCCGGTCACCTGCCGCGAGAAAAGCAGGCTTTCCCGACGACGCTGGCGTCCGGGACAAAACGAAGCTCACACTCCTCGACTGGAAATGCGTAATGATTTACGGGTCGCTACCAACTCGTAACGCTTCGGGTCCGTTGGGTGAGATCCGAGATCGCGATCAAGGACACTGGCAGCAATCTGTCGGTTCGGGCGTAGCCAACCGCCTGAGGGCACCAAAGTCCGAAGGACGACCTTGCAGGCCCCCGGCCAGTCTCAAAGTCTCACGTTTCTCGGAATGCCGCCCGACAGCCTGGAGACCGTCGCTGCCGATGAGCCCTCGCCAGAAACAACCCGTGGTGCCGCAGAACGCCAGCTATCTCGCCGACTTGATCAGCGATTCCTTCTCCATCCGGGATAGTGCCTTCATGGCTGCTTCGCGTTTCAACGCCAGACTTCGACTCGTGAGGACCTCTTCGTACACGAGACGGATCGGGAGACGACTGCGAGTGTATCGAGAGGCTGCCCCGGCATTGTGCTGGTCGCATCGACGGCTCAAGTCAGTCGTGATGCCGGTGTACAACGAGTCATCAGCACACCGAAGCATGTAGACAAACCACCCGACATCTGAAGCTGTCGTCATGTCTATACTTCCGACCTGACGCTCGCGTCACAACTCGAACAGCACCGCCTCTGCCGTATGCCACCTGTTCTCATTCACCGAGTAGCTCGATTATCCGGGCAAGGCTGATGCCCGCAAGCAAGCTCGCAAGAGGGATGAATAGCTAGCTGACTTCAGGTGGGGAACCCCCCGCGAGCTGAAAGTAGGACCCAAATTCGACCCCACCCCCGTATGGATGTGCCCAGCCAAGTCAGCAAGATGAGGCAACTCTCTTTCGCAAG
>CBDUZY010000197.1:0-5821 GCA_965371825.1 uncultured bacterium | reverse complement strand
GCCAGGTGGAACTTGGCGAAGTGAACACCCATGTACGTCGCGTCCGGATGGGTGATTACGAACACTTGGCCCGTTGCCGTGCTCAATCCCTCCACGTCCGACGCTCCACGCGAGTCCACGTGGATCGGATAGTATTCGCCGACTTGCATCGGCTCCTGGGCCATCGCCGATGCGCAGGCCAACCCAAGGCCCGCTACCGCGATGAGCAGCGTTCTGCAAAAGTGTCCTTGCGTCATGATGTGTTCCTCCTCTGGAAACGAGTTGCTGTTTCGCCCACGTACGCCGTGGGCGCTCCCACGCATAGATGACCGGTGGTCCGAACGGCAGAAGAAAGTTGTTCCGCACAGCTGACACACCTTCGTCGGTCTCTGAAGAAACGCCAATCCGTGTCGTAAGTTGTAATGCCGAGATATTCGACGGCTTCCAGCGTAGCGATAATCGAATAGGGTTGTCAACAACAATATACAAGCGCGCCTCAGTGCCGGGCTCGGTGAGGAAGCAGTAGGTTGCCGGTCGCCGGGCCTGTTGACGTGTCCAGCGGCTGGAGTCCACTCCGCGCAGAGGCGATCGCATCGGACGCCGAGGGTCGAGATGGGGCGTGACGCACGACTTTAGCTGACGTGCCGTGGCTTTTATCTCCGCGTGCGCACGTCGGCCCTGGTGTCAGGCACGAGCGCCCGTGAGCGCGGTGAACGAGTGGTGGACGTGCCTGGCTGACCGGCATAGATTGGCGAATTCCGCCGACTCACGCAGGAGACGCGCAGACGCATGTCGGCGATGGTATCAGGGTACAGACGTCCACCTTTTTGGAGAGGATCAACACCGTGTTTTCAAGAGAAAAGAGAGCGGCAGCGCTCATCCGGCAAGGGTTGGCGCTGAGCGTCTTCGTGATCACGGCGCCGGCGGCGGGCGTCGCCCAGGCCCAAAGTCATCTCATGCGCTACGCGGACGTCCACCAGGACATGATTGTCTTCACGCATGAAGGCGACCTTTGGCTGGTATCGAGCGACGGCGGCGACGCCAGGCGCATCACCACCGACGCCGGAACGGAGCGTTGGGCCAAGTTCTCGCCGGACGGGAAGCTCATCGCGTTCACCGGGCAATACGACGGCGGCAACGACGTCTACGTCATGGACGCACGAGGCGGCAGCCCTAAGCGCTTGACGTATCATCCGATGCCGGACCGTGTTCTAGGATGGATGCCCGACGGCGAGAGTGTCCTGTTCAGATCACGGCGGGAGTACCCGACTCGCGCCGAGAGGCTGTACGCAATCTCGCCGGACGGCGGCATGCCGGTCAAGCTGCCGGTGGACCGCGCGGGGCTGGCGGCGATCTCTCCCGACGGGAAGATGCTCGCCTACAACCGGTTGAGCCGCGAGGAGCGAACCTGGAAGCGTCACCAGGGTGGCACCGCCCAGGACATCTGGCTCGGCAGCCTCGACAAGGGCGATTTTAAGAAGGTTACGGACTGGGTCGGAACCGACAACTTCCCGATGTGGCACCGCGATTCGATCTACTTCAACTCGGACCGGGAGCACGGGACCCTGAACCTCTACAAGATGGATGTGGCGACCCGGCGCGTGACGGCGGTCACGAGCTACAGCGACTATGACGTGAAGTTCCCCTCGATCGGGCCCGGCACAATTGTCTACCAGTACGCCGAGTCCCTTCACTTGCTGGACCTCGACACGGGTCAATCCAGGGCGGTCGCCGTCAACATACCGAGTGACCGCGTGCGGATGCGGTCGAAATTCGTCGAGGTCGAGCCGACCACCGGTTCGTTCGGTCTGTCGCCCAGCGGCAAGCGCATGCTGCTCGAGGCTCGCGGCGAACTCCTCAACCTAGGTGTCGAGGACGGCGAGCCGATCAACCTCACCCGTACGACGGATACCCGTGAGAAGAACGCGGCCTGGTCACCCGACGGTCGTTGGATCGCCTTTATCTCGGACAAGACGGGCGAGGAGGAAATCTACCTGGTCGATCAAGAGCGTGAGCAACCGTGGCGGCAGCTCACCTCGGGCGGCAGTGGGTACCGTATGCAGCTCATCTGGTCGCCGGACAGCAATTGGCTTCTCTTCGGTGACAAGTTCCTGCGGCTGAATCTAGTCAGCGCCGAAACCGGAGAGATAACCCTCGTGGACCAAGCGGACTACGACGACGGTTGGTATCGGTGGGGGATCCAGGATTACACGTGGGCACCCGACAGCCGGTGGGTTGCGTACAGCAAGCTCGAGCAGAGCGGCAACGAGGCGATCTTCCTGTACTCTTTGACGAATAAGACGGTTCACCGAGTTACCGATGATGTGCACCCGGATTGGAGCCCTTCGTTCGACCCGGAAGGACGATACCTCTATTTCCTCTCCAGCCGGACGTTCAACCCGATCATGGGCTTCGTGGACCAGAACTTCGTCTTCTTGAACATGGCCCGCCCGTACCTGGTGATCCTCGAGGACGACGAGCCATCGCCGTTCGTTCCGAAGGCAACCCGTGAAGAGATCAAGGAGGACGAAGCAACCGACGCGTCGGAGGAGGGCGGTGGGGACGCCTCCGACGATGACGACGCCGATGACGCTGACGCCGATGACGACGCCGACGAGGATGAAGACGACGAAGGAACCGAGATCGATATCGAGGGGATAGGGCAGCGTATACTCCTGGCCGAGGGTGTCCCCGCGGGTAACTACTTCCGGCTCGAGGCCACCAAGGACGGCTTCCTTTATCTCGCCAAAGATGAGCACGAGTTCGAAAAATACCAGACCGTAACCGATGGAACCGGCGGGCGCCTCGACCTGTTCCACTACGCTCTCGACGATGCCGAGACCAAGAAGGTCCTGAGCGGAATCGCCAATTACCACCTCTCAGCCGACGGCGAAAAGCTCGTATACCGCGCGGGCAGCAAGTACGGCGTGGTGGACGCGGGCAAGAAAGCCGACGTTGGTGACGGCAAGGTAGATCTGAGTGATGTTCGCATAAAGATCGATCGTAACAAGGAGTTCCTCCAGATCTTCAACGAGGCCTGGCGCGTTCAGCGCGACTGGTTCTACGACCCGAACATGCACGGCGTTGACTGGAAGGCGATGGGGGAGAAGTATCGCAAGTTCGTTCCCGAGTGCGGCGATCGCAGCGA
Organism: uncultured bacterium; assembly: GCA_965371825.1. Taxonomy (GTDB): domain Bacteria; phylum Planctomycetota; class Phycisphaerae; order UBA1845; family UBA1845; genus JAJRUK01. The sequence continues at coordinate 2,694 of CBDUZY010000197.1, read as the reverse complement.
TCTGAACTACGTGATCGGTGAGATGATCGGCGAACTCAACATCGGCCACACGTACATCTTCGGTGGTGACATCGAGCGCAACGCCAAGAGGGTGCCCGTGGGGATGCTTGGCGCCAAGATCGAAGCCGAGGAGGGCGGCAACTACTACCGCTTCACCCACATCTACCCGGGGACGCCGTGGAATGACCGCGAAAGATCGCCACTCGCGGCTCCGGGCTGCCCAATAAAGGTAGGCGACTATCTGATCGCTATCGACGGCGAGGAGATCACTACCAAAGACAATGTGTACGCCTTCCTGCAGAACAAGCGGGGCCGAGTCGTAACGCTCACGTTCAACGACAAGCCCTCGGCAGACGGGGCCAAGACCCATCGGATCAAAACACTCCGCAGCGAATTCGCCATACAATACCGCGAGTGGGTCGACAAGAACCGCGCGTTCGTGGACGAGGCGACCGGCGGGAAGGTCGGATATCTCCACATCCCGAACATGGGCAGAAGCGGTCTGGTTGAGTTCGCTCGCTTCTTCTTCCCGCACCACTACAAGAGCGGCTTCATCATCGACGAGCGTTACAACGGCGGCGGGTTTACGTCGAGCATGATCATCGACCGTCTCGAGCGCCGCATGTTCGCAAGAACCAAGCCGCGCGAAGGCAAGCCCCTTAACGAACCCGAGCGCGTCTTCTACGGCCACATGGTCGTTGTGGTCAACGAGGATACCGGATCATCCGGTGAGTGGTTCGCCCAGGCGATCCAGGCAAAGAAGCTGGCCCCCGTACTCGGCATGAGGACGTGGGGCGGGGCCGTCGGAATCGAGTTGCACCAGCCGCTGGTTGACGGCGGGGGGACCACGCCACCGCAGTTCGGACCGTACGGACTTGACCGGACGTGGGTGATCGAGGGCCACGGCATCGACCCGGACATCGAGGTGCAGAACATGCCGGTCGACGTGCTCAAGGGCAAGGACACGCAGCTTGAGGCCGCCATCGCCTACGTCTTAGAGCGCCTCGCCGAGGACCCGATGGTGCCTCCGGCGCCGCCGGCGTACCCAGACAAGAGCAAGTAGGCGCCTTCGCAGCCGGGGTCGGCACGCGGATCCGCACGGGCTCTTGAGCGGAACTCAGCCCGGGGAGCCTCCGGACCGCGTTGCGGCTCGACGTTGACAGGCTGTTACGCTCGATCTCTAATAGACCGCAACCGTGGGGCGATTAGCTCAGTTGGCTAGAGCGCCTGCTCGACACGCAGGAGGTCACAGGTTCAAGTCCTGTATCGCCCAGTCATAAGTGGTTGTGGGACAAGAAGTTACGTGAGCCGCCGGACCGTGAGGGTCGGCGGTTTTCGCTTGGTGCTACGCTGGTACTACGCTGGACCCGCCCCGGGACATAAAAAACCCTGGTTTTCAGACGGCTGAATCGGTAGGCTGGGGAAACAGCGTTAACTTGTGGGGGATCTCACCATGTCGAGGCCGGCAGCACTCATCGCAAGCATCTTGCCCATCCTCATCGCCCTCAACTCGACCTCACATGCGGAGGTGACCATCGAGACCGTCATCGTTGCCAATCCGGGGAACCCCGGGGAGTGGCGTGGCGAAAGCCATGGTGGCGACGGTCCCGACCGGATCTGCGGTGCCGTGAACTACATTTACGAGATCGGGATACTCGAGGTAACGGCAGGCCAGTATACGGAGTTCCTCTATGCTGTGGCAAGAACGGACACCTATGGCTTGTACGACCTAGCCATGTGGGAAAACGTCTGCGCCTGCGGGATCGAGCGTACCGGCTCCCCTGGCGATTACGTGTACAGCGTGGCCGCTGACTGGGCCGAGCGTCCGGCGACTTTCGTCTCGTGGGGCGATGCGGCTCGGTTCGCAAACTGGCTGCACAACGGCCAGCCAACGGGTGCTCAGGACTTGAGCACGACGGAGGACGGATCGTACTACCTCAACGGTGCGATGAGAGATGCCGAGTTATTGGCGGCCGTCCGTGAGCCGGACGCCACGTGGGTCATCCCCTCAGAGGACGAGTGGCGCAAGGCGGCGTACTATGATGGCGGTAGTGCCACGTGGTACGACTACCCTACAGGCACGGACTCTCAGCCGAGTGGTGTTCTCATCGACCCAGACCCAGGCAACAACGCGAACTTTTGGGAAGATCGTTTCGGCGGCGCGATAGGTAGTCCATACTGGCGCACGACGGTCGGTGAGTTTGAGAACTCGGGGAGCCCGTACGGTACTTTCGACCAAGCAGGGAACGTCTGGGAATGGAATGATGGCGTGCTCGATGGCTCGTATCGTGGTGTGAGTGGTGGGTCCTTCGTCAACACGGCCATCACCATGCACGCAGCGTACCGCAACATCATCAGCCCGGTTCACTGGACTTACTTCTTCGGCTTCCGTGTCGCCGAAGTTCCTGAATGCAAGAGCGATTTCGACTGGGACGACGACGTGGACTTGGACGACTTCGTTCTATTCGGGATCAGGTTCGACGACTTACGCGACTTTGCCGTCTTCCAGATAGGGTTTACGGGACCGCAGTGACAAGAGGTCGAGACCGGCGACTTCGGGTATCGCCTCCGGGTGCCTTGGGTGTATTGGCCTGCGATGAAGTGGTTGCCGGGAATCATTGGGCGGCTCACAAAAAAAGGGGGTGTAGTAGACTCCCCGCGTCCCTGTAGAAGTACACTAAGTAGACCAAGTGC
>CBDUZY010000196.1:0-5956 GCA_965371825.1 uncultured bacterium | reverse complement strand
ACGTTAGCACCCAAGAGGAAGGTGTGGTCGGAGATCTCCTCTTGCTGGTCGGCCAAGGTCTCGCGTCGCTTGACCAGGTCGTCGATGTTGAGCCTGCCCGCCAAGAACTCAGTGACGCCGGTCTGATAGTCCTTTTCATAACGAGGCAGGTTCTGGATCAACTCCGTCCTGCTCTCGCCGATTGTCTCCAGTCGGACAAGCGGTTCGAGTGTATCGACGAAAATCCTGTTTTCCCGCCCGCCCATGGCGTGGCGGGACCTCGCGATGTTCGCCTGGGCCTGACGTATAAGGCTGTCCGTGACCCTCGGGTCCACCGCGCTCACATCCATCCCGACCGAGACGGACCAGTCGGAGGCACCCTCGTGTTCCCCCCGTCCCTCAAGGCTCGATCTTCCGCTCAGCTGCAGTGCGAGATCCCATCGTCCGCGGCGGGCGAGGTCGAGCTGGACCTCCGCATTGCGAACGGCGTTCCGCAGCGTGGCAATTTCCGGGTCCGTGTCGATGCTGGCGCGGAACAACTCCTCGTGACTCATCCCCTCGAACGGGTTGAAGGGTTCGGTGACCAGATCGACCTGGGCGTAGAACGGCAACCCGCACAGCTCCTTCAAGCGGGCGAGGTTGATGTCGTAACGACCTTTCTTGTTGCGTATCTCCGCCGTCAAGCTGGCGATTTCGGCTTCCAGGCGGCTGTGATCCGTGGAGGTGTCGCGTCCCACGACATCGCCGAGTTGATCGAGCACGTCCTCGAGATCTCGCAGGTGTGCCTCAATGTCGGCGATCTCTGTGCGCAGTTGAACCGCACCGTGAAAGTTGAAGAGGGCGAACTGCAGGCGCCACCTGGTCGTCTGGATGTAACCGAGCTGAGCATCGTCGAGTTCGTTTCGGCGGAAGATATCCTCACTCGTGCGCTGCAGCTTCTCGCGCGAGACCCAAAGTGGGTACCTCAAACGGGCCGAGACGAATGGGTGATTGCCAATGTCGTCGTCGATCGCGTCCGTTTGATATCCGATTCCCAGGTCCAACTCCGTAGTGTCGAAGAAACGCTTCTCCATCGAGAGTTCGACAGTGTGATAGCGAGAGCGTGTCACCTGCCTTTCGCTATCGTACTCGTCCACCTCCACGTTCTCGCGGAACTCCTCAAAGGTGTTGCTCGTGCTCAGTCGCGGCGTCAAAGAGTCCCGGGATGCGACGAAGAAATCGTACCGGGCCTCCTCCGACTTGAATCGCTGAAATGCCGCCTTGATGTCCGGCTGAAGGTTGAAAGCGATCGGGATCAGCTTCTCCGCAGTGAGCACATAGCTGTCGGCGTGGTTGTCGGACGACAATCGGTCGGGGTCGGGTGGCGTACCGGGCAAGGACGGCACGGGCAAGTTGACCGCGGTCTGCAACTGCGCTGACGGCATCGTTGTACTGCAGGATGACAGACCCAGCGCGCAGATCGCGACAACCGGGGATCGGAATAGGCGACTGAGGGCCATATGTACTCCGCTTTCCAGTATCGACGGACGGCGGGCGGTTCTGAGGGTTGTCTCGTGGCGCGCCGGGTATAGCTGGAATGCTAGTCTACAGCGGCGCCGGTGTCAAAGACTCGACGCTAGTCTCGTGTGGGCCTCGGACAGGTCATACATATTCTTACCGTTTTGGATTCGGGGCGACGGGCGTCGAACACGGCCTTCACCTACCGGGCGTGCCCGGCGGGCGAGAACGCTCTGTCACCGGACCTGTTTCGGCGGCTGACGAGCGCCAGAGCTACGAAGAAAGCCGCGATCATCGTCACCATTCCGCCGCCCGAAACGACCGGGACGGACACGGCCGGACACTGTGCAAACGATGGCGCGGCGCCTTCCGCCGTCCACGCCAGCGTGAACTGCGCCCAGTCCGTGCAGTCGACGTCCAAGTCGCCGTCGAAATCGACCGGCTCGCATCCGACCTCCAGTTCTCCGCCGGATGCGGTATAACAGGACTCGAAGAGAACGAAATCGTCGTCGTCCACATCCTTGTCGTCATCGAGGTCGCCGAGCTCAAACCGTTCGCGGGACAAGAAGGTCTTGAGAACCCACTCATGGGGATCGAATTGCAGCGCCGTAGGGACACCGTCTAGCGGAGTGACGAACCATTGCAGGCGGACGTCGTTCCACACGGTGACCGTCTCGTCCGCGCCGTCCACGGTCACAACCAGATCGATCGGCATTGTGAACACACTTAAGTTGGGAAAGAACTGCGTCTGCCTGATCTTCACGTGCAGATAATCCTGCCCGCCGACTTCGACCGTGTCCCAACCGTACTCGTACGATGGAGCGCCGCTCTGATAGACCCACTGATCGAAGAACCACGTCAGGTCCTCACCGTACGTGGCGGACGCGACGGCGACGAAATCGTCCGTGGTGGCGGCGGAAAACTCGAACGCCGCTCGGTAGGCAGCTAGAGTATCGAAGAACGTCTTATCGCCAACGACGTGCCTCAACTGGTGCAGGACCCAAGCACCCTTCCGATACGACAAGTTGACGTCGAAGATCCGGCGGAAGTCCTCCAACTCGTCCGGATAGACGTATACCGTACCGCTCGCGGAGCTTGGCTTGCGGGCGATGATCGCGTCGTAGTACGCCTCGGGATCTGCAGCGCCGTTCTTGAACTCCGCCCACAGGCACTCGGAATACTCGGCGAAACCTTCGTTGAGCCAGATGTCGGACCATGTCTTACAGGTGATCATGTCCCCCCACCACTGATGGGCCAACTCGTGCACCGTGAGGTTCTCGCTGAACCCGGTCTGCCCGGAGGCGGTTTGGTGTTCCATTCCCCCGCCGAACTCGAAGTTGTAAATGGCGTACTTCTCGTCGATGAACGGGTATTCGCCGTAGAACGGCGCAAGCACGCCCATCATGCCGATGACGTTCTCCCAGGCGGCTCGATTCGTCGGCGTATCCCAACCGGGGTAGATGTAGAACTCGACCGGCATCACGCCGTTGTCGTGGGCGTAGTCCTCCACCCAGACCGTGTAGTTCGCCGCCGAGAACGCGACCAGATATGTCGCGATGGGGTAGCTGCTCGACCAGTTGTGCTTGCTGCGGGCGCCCGACAACGCCTCGACACTTTGCAACAGGCCGTTCGATACTACAGCAAGGTCGTCCGGCACGGTCACCGAGATGTCGATCGTCGCCTTGTCGGAGTTATCGCCGGCAACGCCCTCGGCGCCGTCCTTCGCCGGCCACCAGGTATTGGCGTAGTACGGCTCGCTCAGCGTCGACACAACGGGCGATCCGGCGCGGTCCCAAACCTCTATCGAGCCGAATCCGTTGGACACGGAGGTGCCCGTGTACGCGATCGTGAGCGTGAACGTCTCGTCCAGGACGTATGTTCTGTCCAGAGATACAGCGCGCGCCGGCTCCCCGCTGCTGTCGACCACAACGGGAACCGTATCATTAACCAGCGCACCGGTGATCGTGTAGTTGCCGTGCAACTGGAAGGTGAAGTTCGCAAGCTCGCTGACCTTGCTCCGTATCGTCATCCGGTTGCTGCCGGTAACGGTGCAAGTGTGCGAGACCGTGTCGAGGTCGGTGGTTTCGAGGTCTAGTTCGTAGTGCAGTACGTCGGTATCGCCCATTGCCTCGAGGTAGGCGAGACTCGATCGGTCCAAGTCCCGGGCAAGGATGTGACGCGCCCTCATTCGGGCGGCTTTCGCCCGCCCACAGCCGAAGTCCTCCGGCGTCTCCCGTGTTGCGCCACCTACGTCGGGCGGATCCGGCGGCATGGAGAAGCCCGCGTTCGCAGAGAGTAAGCCGACCACCGCGAGCACCCATGACGTGCAACAAGAGAGTTCGAATCGTGAGCGTAGCACGACCCCTCCGTCCTCGGGTAAGTTATGGAATGACCCCGAATTCCCCCGTTAGGCGCTTGCAGTGCAACCACCCCGCGCACCGCACCCACAAAGTCGCCACCGGTTGATTATACGCGAGACGGCACGTGAACCGCAACCGGCGTCCGATACTCCTGGGAGAAAGCGACTGCAGGCGCACGGATCGCGCCGTTGTAACGGGCCTGACAGACAAGTGTGGCTTTTAGCTAACCCTTCTGCGGATACGCATCGGGGCTCGTGCTACGGGCAAACGTCGGTGATCGTGCCCAACGGCTGGTCGTCGTTGCACCCACCCGGCACCGTACAGGCCGGATCGACGCAGTAGTCGCCGATGTCCGCCCGGTTGACCTCGAGGTCTCCGGGATCACAGTTCCCCAGAATCGTGCCGCAAGGGTCTACATATCGGCTGAGTCCGATCAGCGTGTCGCCGCAGGAATCGAGAAGAGCCGGAACGAGCGCCCCCGTCGAGAGCAGGATCACGAGCTTTGTCAGTCGTCGCCGGTAGGCTGCAACAGGTAGAGTCATGGATCGAATTTCCTCTTCAGATGGTCGCAATCCCTTACTCGTTTCGTCGTCAAAGGCAACACAAGGTCGATTGACTTTCGGCTCCACACGGTCTTTTGCGCCGAGCACCCGCTTCGTCACGGGGCGTTCGCGCAGTCCACAAAGAACGCATCATCGGTCCCCGCATTGCCGTCCGTGTCCGCGCACGGATCGATGACACCGCCGAAGAAGCCATTCTGGCAATCGAAGATAAAACAGAAGTCCGTCGCGACCAGCAGCGATTCCGACAAGTAGCTGCCGCAGCCGGTGCCCGGGCCGGATAGCAAAAACCCGCCCCCCGCGAGAAGACCCACGACCTTCGCAACCTTACGCGGACGAGAACGCTTTTTGAACACGCCGTGTACTCCGGAGTTTCCTAAAAGGAGACGCTGACGGAAGGCCGCGCCGCCGATTCCACAAAGATCAAACCGGGCCGGAGTATACGATTCCAGCCCAAATGCCGCAAGCCCGCCAGGCTTCGCTCGGCAGGTTGTCCGCCCCCGCGCGGACACACCGCGATTCCTGGGACCCATAACATCATTGGCATCAAAAACTGTCCAGGCAAGCGGAGTCCCGTTCGGCCTATTCGCCGAGCACCTCGCCGATGCGCTCCCTACTGACCGGCTGAATCAAGCCTCGCTCGGTCACGAGCCCATGAATCAGCCTTGCCGGGGTCACGTCAAAGGCCGGGCTGTAGCACGTGACGTCCTTCGGGGCGGTCAGACGGCCGAATCCGCGGCGGATTTCCTCGGGATCTCGCTCCTCGATCGGGATTCCGGAGCCATCCGCTGTGGTAAGGTCAAAAGTGCTACTCGGTGCAGCCACATAGAAAGGAATACCGTGAGCCTGTGCCAAGACGGCCACGCTGTATGTGCCGATCTTGTTGGCCACGTCGCCGTTTGCGGCGATTCGATCGGCTCCTGTGATGACGAGGGTGACCTTCCCGGCCTGCATCAAGGCCCCGGCCATGCTATCGCAGATGACGATCGGGTCGATCCCAGCCTGCTGCAGCTCCCACGCGGTCAGCCGGGAACCCTGCAGGAGCGGTCGAGTCTCGTCCGCGTACACGCGAAACTCCCGCCCCATCTCGTGTGCGGTGTAAAGAGGAGCCAGGGCCGTTCCGTAGCAGGCCGTCGCCAGCCCGCCGGCGTTGCAGTGCGTCAGCACACCCGCCCCCGACTCGATCAGGTGCTCGCCGTGCCGCCCGATCGCCCGGCACATGGCCTCGTCCTCATCGCGGATACGCTTGGCTTCGTCGAGCAGGCGCTGTTTGAGGCCGCCCACGTCGGTGGCCTGGGCCAACCGAGCCGTCTCGCACATCCGCTCGAGCGCCCACGCCAAGTTGACAGCCGTCGGGCGACAACCCCTCAGATAATCGCAAGTCTCGTCGAGTCGGCGCAGGAATCCGGTGCGATCGGCGCCTTCGTGGTCTCGTACTCCAAGGACGGCTCCCATCGCAGCCGCTATGCCGATGGCCGGCGCCCCGCGAACGCTCAGCCGCTTGATCGCATCCCACATGGTCCGCTCGTCGCGGACCTCGAGCATCTTCAGCTCGGTCGG
>CBDUZY010000195.1:0-5985 GCA_965371825.1 uncultured bacterium | reverse complement strand
TGAACGGCTGCACGCATCCGTCAAATCCCCCTTGTGCTCGACCCCGAACTTCGCTCCTCTGTCAAGCGTCAACCAGCCCGCGATGCGAACGGGATCATCCGCATTATGAGAAATCCCGCCGTCGACGCGACGGCGAGAAGTGTCAGCAGGTGGAACGTCAATCGCCGCAACCGCCGCGAGCACCATAGCATAACCAGCAGCAAAAACAGGTTCGCGGCGAATCCGGCCGTCACCCTGCCGTACGAGTGATCCATAGTGGCGATGCCCGGCAATCTCGGCCAGAAGATCATCAGGATGTCAGCCACCAACGCCAAGGAGGCGCTCAAGAACGCGAAACGCTTCGCATGGGGAATCAGGCGCCCCGCCATCGCGCCCGCCATGGCCCCCGCCCGGTCCCGATCGGGCCGTTGCCGCCACGCCTCCGCGAGCCACGTCCACAACGCCGTGGCACACGCCAGTCCGATGATCATCGAATTGAAGATCATCGGGTAACGTTCCGCGAGCACCGTGGCGCGCGAGGGTACGAACAGTGTCGCCGCCCCGCAGAATCCGAGCGTGGCAAGCCCGATCGCCGCATCCGCGACGCTGCCGTTGTACGCCCGTCTCAAGAGAAGTAGACAGGAGAATGAGGTCAGGGCGGCCGAGCCCGTCGCAATGAGCCCTGCTCCGCGATACCCTCCCCCGATAATCCGGATTGGCACGAGAAGATGGTGGCAGACGAGAAGACCGATCACCATCGCCAGCACGCTGCAAGTCGTGGCAAGTCCGGGAGGAAGACGTAGCTCATTAGCCGGGGCACTCAGATCGACGTGGGCTGTTCGTCCGAGCGACATCTTCTCGAACCACGCGGTCGCTGCGGCCGCGACAGTCACGAGGGCGGACAGGGAAATCAGAACCCACAAAGTCATCGCCGTACGCTCGAAGCCTCCCGTCGTGGTGGTGGCGAACAACGGCGAGAGCAGGCACGCCCAGAGTGCGACCATCACGCCCGTCCAGAGGAGGCAGGTTGCCAGCCGCCCGTCGCGTGTCGACACAAGTGACATGAGGTTGGATGCCAGCAGAAGCCCGAGACTCCACAACCCCTCAGGGCCAAAACCGAAGTCGCGCGGCTCCGGTGCTGGATAACCGTGCAAGAGCTCGGCCAGGACGTACATCACCCGCATCGAGAGCACGACCGCCTGGATGATCGCCGCCACCACTCCAGGCAGCAGCGCTGAAAGATGCCCGAACGTTACTAGCCGCGTTTCCCTTCCGGACCGGACCGGCTCGCGCGGAGTCCGTAATGCGACGAACAGGGCGGTGGCGACTGATGCGGCCAGGGATAGAGCGGCGCAGTAGAACGCGATCCGCCGGATCGGAGCGCCTCCGATCGGTGAAAGCTGTAAAAGGATTTCTATAGGAGTCGCAGTCGTGAGTCCCACGATGTCCACCCAAACGACCACTCATCGAGGCAAGATGTCACGGTGATTACGCGGACAAACCTGCGCTCGCCCATGGATCGACCGCTCGCGGATGCCTCGGTATGTGCGCTCCGCCACCGACCCGGACGAGCATCGAGCACGGGCTATCGCCCGGCCAGCTTTACCGCGAACTTGTCTCCTTTATACGCCGCGAGCACCGGCTGTTCCGCGTCGCGCGTCTTCTTCACGAACGCCAGAGCAACGGGTAAGGCCGATTCCGCATCGGGCATGGAGCTTGCCCTCGCAGGCCACTCGACCACAACGTAACGGTCATACATCAGTCCCCCAAGAAGCTCGATCTGTCTGGATACCTCAGCCTGCCCCTCGCCGAGTGGTTGGTACTCGAGAGGGGTTCCGTTTGCGTCGAAGGTCGCGTCGCAGAGGTGGACGAGACTGATCTTGTTCCCCAGTCGGGGGATCGATCTCGTGGACCTCTCGAGAGCTGACATGGCATGGCACTGATTCCAACAACAGCGTACGGCCGTATGGCCGACACCGTCTATCAAGTGCCACATGTCGACGCTGCCCGGAAAGTCCCTTCCATTCTCCACCAGTAGCGTCACGCCAAGCCGTGACATGATGGGGGCAAGCGAAGCGAGTCCTTCGGCGATCCGGCCGAGCACCGCCTGGCGAGGTTCTAAGCGATTTGCCTTACCTGCGCCCAGCCGTACGTATGGGCATCCGATCTGCGCGGCGAGCTCCGCGAATTCGATAACCACGCCCTTCTGCTCGGCGACAGTCCGTCGACTCCGCGACACGAGTGTCGCCGAAGTGCTCAGGCACACGCACTCCACTCCGTTTTCCGAAAACAACTGCCGGACCCCGCCGGGGTCCGAGGCCAGTTCCGGCAATAACGGGAGGTGCTGCTGCCCGCGGAGCGTGTGAAGCTCCACGCCGTCAAACCCCCACTGGTTCGCCTTGGTGACCGCAGTCTCCAGGTCCCACTCCGGACACACCGCCGAACTGAATCCGATCTTCATTTTCGCCGCTCAATCCCAAGCCGTAAGCGTCTCCGGTGCCGCCCGAACGAGCGTCTGTTCACCGGTGCGATAACGGGCTGCCCGAGCGTATCAGACCGGTCACGACAGTCAACTCCGGTTGCGAACGGAGACTCTCGGAAGCGGAGGCGCAACGTCACTCGGGAAACACATGTCGAGCAGAAGGCACCGGATACGGTCCGAGAGAACCATGATCTTTCGGCCATTCCCGGAATCTGATGGAACCAAGTCGCTTGTTGAGCGTCTAAATCGACTGGAAGATAAGGTAAGTTCCTTGTGCCCTAGGTCCCCGAGGAGGTTGTAGTTGTGGATAATCAGCAACGACAAAAAGCACTGCTCGCCGCGTTCGCCGCGGTGGCATTGGGTGCGGGTTCATGGTTCACCCTCATGCGGAAACCACCGGAGACGAGCAAGGCGGCTTTCAACGAGGGTCCGGTCGTACGAAAGCAGACGCGCGAGGCCGGCACCGAAACACAGGCACGAAAGACGAGAGCGCGAGCGGTAGACAAACGCACCCGGACACAAACCCTCGTTCGCAGAGAGCGCCCGGAACCGGAGCGTAGGGTCGTAGAGCGAAAAAATCGGCGACGAGACAGCACCAGGATATCAAAGAAAGAAGAACGCAGCCCCTGGGGCTGATGAACGACGTTCCCGTCCGCCTTGGACGTATCTTACGCCGTTCCCGGCGCGGCACAGAACGCACGGCCTGCAGTGTCGATTCCGCAACCGCGGCAAACGCTGCGACCGCCGGTCCGCCGCGCGGCGCCGGCCATCAGAACCCGGAATCAATCAACTCGGTGAGGAGTCCGGGCTAGGTTCTTGCTGGTTCTCGATACCAGGCACTCCATAGCCTGCGGGCGCCGAGCAGCAGCGCGGTGCCAACGGCGACGTAGAGGAGGCCGACGACGATGCGCGGGGCTGGACTGCCTCTCATCAGACGCCCCCCCACGATCATCAGTACGACAAACCCCCAAGACTTCACGGAGAGGAAGCCACCGAGGCAACGACCGTCACCCCGGGTGCGGATCCGGTCGATCATCCGGTTCGCGGTACGCCTGAGGACGAAGTGTTCCTTGAAAACGCCGGCGACGACCGCAGCGACTACCAGCAACGGCGCGATCGCCTCGTGGCCGCTCCACGCCCATCGGACGCCAAAGACCAGCAGCATGCTGCCCACCACGGTCCACATCGCGGCGCCCAACATCAAGTGGGTGCGGGCTGACGCCGCCGGTTTATATGTCCGTAGCCATTCTTGCATCCGGATTGATTCCTCGGTCCCGTGCAGCAGCGATGGCCGCGAAGCCGTTATGGACGGCAAGGGCGCACCCCACCCTCCGGCGGTCTGTTTCACAGTGTGACCAGCCTGACGGACCTCATCGTAGGGGGTTTACCGGCGAAATTCCAAGATCGGGTCGGACCAATTATTCGCGATTTATGCCCTGGTCGGCGGAATCCGGGCAGCGGTTTCCATCGGCCCAACGCGAATCCTCGCGTCCACAGCCACCGCTCCCTTTCCGGGAGTGAGCACCTTGACCGGGTTGAGATCCAGCTCACGCAACTGAGGAACCACCTCGACCAGTGCGGAAATCCGAACGATCAGTTCGATCAGTGCCTCGCGGTCTCCGGGCGGAGCGCCGCGGTATCCGTCCAAGAGCGGCGCCGAGCGCAGCCTGGCGATGCTCTCGGCCGCGGTTTGCTCAGTGACCGGCGGCAACAGAAACGACACGTCCTTGACAAGCTCGACGTGTACTCCTCCCATGCCCACGACAACGAGCGGACCGAAAACGGGATCGGTGGTGACGCCGACGAGAACCTCGATGCCATCCTTGATCTCGCGCTGCAGCAGTACGTGCTCCAACGTCGTGTCGGCGGCCCGCATTCTCTCTTTGAGCCTGTACACGGCCAGGATGACGTCATCGGCTGAGGTCAGGCCGGTGATAACGCCGCCGACGTCGCTTCTGTGGACCAATCCCGGGGCGACCGCTTTGGCGACGAGCGGGAAGCCCAGCTTCTCCGCGGTTCTTACCGCATCGTCCGGCGAGGCCTGGACAGCCTCCGCGAAGTTGACACCCGCCGCCTTCAATACCGTGACCAGATCATCCGTGTTCAGCCACGTTGGCTGCTTTGCCTCCTCGACCGCCGACTCCACCACGCCGCTGATGATCTCGACCGACTCTGCAGGTATTGACGCCGGCTCGCCCACCGGACGCTTAAGCCACTGCCCGTAGCGATAGGCACTGGCCAGCGATGTGGCGGCGTTCTCCGGATAACGGTACGACGGAATGCTACCGCGTGGTCCGGAGCTGAGCATCTCGGGAATGCCGCGGACCGACAGGAAGACGCACTGGATCGGTTTGTGCTTGGGCATCGCGCCGGCTGCCCGGGCGATCGCAGCGGCGACGTCGTCGGGCTGCGTGGTCACGAGCGGAGGAATGAAGATGACCACGACCGCGTCCACGTTAGGGTCAGCCCCTATCAGCTTGGTTGCTTCCTCGTAGAGCTCCGGCGAGTCCGACGCGATGATGTCGATCGGGTTCGCCAACCCCGCGTGTTGGGGCAGTATCTTGGCCAGTCCCCGCATCGTCTCCTCCGACAGCTCCGGTAGCTCCAGCCCGTGAGCCTCGCAGGCGTCGGCGAGCAGAATCCCCGGACCGCCGGCGTTGGTGAGCACACCGATTCTCGGGCCCTGCGGGACGGGCTGTGTCGACAAGAGCGCCGCCACGTCGAACATCTCCTCGAGCGTGTTGGTCCGAACGACCCCCGCCTGTTCGAAGAGGGCGTCAACAGCCACGTCGAGATTCGCCAGGGAAGCCGAATGGCTGGAGGCCGCACGGGTTCCCGCCACGGATCGACCCGCTTTGACAGCCACGACCGGCTTGCGGCGGACAACCTCCGGGGCAATGTGCGAGAACTTGCGCGGGTTTCCGAAGCTCTCCAGGTAGAGCACGATCACGTCGGTGTTGGGGTCGTCGGCCCAGTATTCCAGCAGGTCGTTGGCGGAGACGTCGGCCTTGTTGCCGACCGATACGAACGACGAGATGCCCAGGTTCAGCGCCTTGACCCGTTCGAGGATCGTCAGGCCCAGCGCCCCACTCTGAGACAAGATGCCGATGTTTCCCTCGGGCGGCCAGATCGGCGTGAAGGTGGTATTAAGCCGGACAGCCGGGTCGGTGTTGATCATGCCCATGCAGTTCGGACCGACCATGCGAATCCCGGCGGCGCGGACTTTCCCCAGGATGCGCTGCTCGATCTGACGACCCTCTTCGGATGCCTCCGCGAATCCCGCGGAGATCACCAGCAAACCACTAACACCGGCGGCGATGCAGTCGTCAACCGCGGCCTCGACGAACTTGGCGGGGACAACGATTACCGCCAGATCCACCGGTGCCTCGATCGCCTCGACGCTCGGATATCCCCGAAGCCCTTGCACGGAGTGGGCGCCGGGATTGACCGGGTAGATCGGCCCGCGAAAGCCGTCGAGCTTTATGTTCGCTATGATTGCTCCGCCGATGGATCCGGGCCGGCGC
>CBDUZY010000194.1:0-5996 GCA_965371825.1 uncultured bacterium | reverse complement strand
CCCGAAGGGGTCAGGAACCGGTCGCCCTGTTGGACGTGCCGACCGTTCACGTAGTCCGGCCAACTCATCAGGCGCCCTGAGGCGGGCTTGATCTCGAGAATCTCGATGGACCCGTGTTCCACAGCAATGTGACCGTTGTGGTCAATAGTCCCCGGGGATGCGGCGGAGGCGGCGGAGGCGACGGAGGCGGCTTCATGCGGCCTTACTCGAACCAGGGCGACATTCTCCCAGCGTCCGTCCGTCCCCGCGAGGCGGGCGGCAGCGCCTGGCCACGGGGTCATGCCGTGTACGTGGGCGGCAACTTCTGGCGCCGGGCGATGGAAGTCCACGAAGCCGTCCGACTTAACGAGCTTCCGGGCTCGCGTCGCCTCATTATCATTCTGCGGCGTACCCGCCGGAACCCGGCCTCCGTCGAACATCTCCAATGCCGTGGCCACCGTGTCGACACCCAGTATCGCCAGTCGATCGTGCAGCTCGCCTGCGGTTTCTTCGGGGCGAATGTCGGTCGCAGTGGTCGCGAGGATCGGACCGGCGTCCATTCGCTCGACGATCCTGAAGACCGTGCAGCCGGTTCGCCTCTCGCCGTGAACAACGGCCCAGTTGATCGGAGCCGCCCCGCGATACTTCGGAAGCAGCGAAGCGTGGAGGTTGACGCACCCGCCGCGCAACAGTCCGCCAACCTGATCTCCGATCTTCTGCCCGAACGCGATGACCAGACCGAGATCCGCCGCGAGCGGTTGTAAGACTTCGATCGCCTCGGGCGAATTGACATCCTCTACTTCGACCGTTTCAAGCCCTAGCTCGTCTGCGAGGGCCTTCACCGGCGTGCGGGCGACGTGGCGTCCACGGCCTCGCCCGCGGGCGGGTTGGGTGACGACCAAGGTCACCTCATGGTCACTCTCGGTAAGCCAGCGAAGTGTGGGTTGGGCGAAGGCGCCGGTAGCCAGGAAGATGATTCGCATGACGGCGTCAGCTACCTGCGGGGTATCAGGTGGTTGTTCTCTTTCAGCTGCTTGATCGCCCTTCGGTTGGCGATTTCGTCCGAAGGCGACATCGTGTCGATCAGCAGCCGACCGTCAAGATGGTCAATCTCGTGCTGCCAGATCCGCGTGACGAGTTCGGCACCCGTGATCCTGTGCGGGGTCCCCTCCAAATCGGTGAACTCCAAGGTCGCGCGGGTTGCCCGTCGCATGGTGACCGTCACGCCCGGGAGTGACAGACAGCCTTCTTCCTTCTCCTCCGCACCCTCGAGATCAGTCAAGCTGGGATTTACACAGGTCACGCCGTCGTCCGGCTCGCCCGTGGGGTTGTACACAAACATACGAATGCCAACGCCGACCTGTGGTGCGGCCAGCCCAAGGCCCTCAGCCTCCCGGAGCAGCTCGAACATTCGAACGGAGAGTGCCCGAAGATCGTCGTCGGGCTCCTGAACCGTGGTCGACGGCCTCACGAGGACTGGGTCGGGGTAGTGGACGATGCGCATCTTTTCCAGTTTGTGCAGTTTCATTCCCGGCGTTCCGATGAGGTTGGACCGAGATTCGGTACACCCCGCGCAGCTTGACACCCACCGTACCAGAGATAGTATAACGCGTCTGTCGAATGTAAAGGGTGTTTGGTCCTGGGATGACGGAAACAGCCGGCTCCGGAGTTTGCGCCGGCTCCCCCCATTGCTGAGACGAACACTTCGTTTTGACTGGGGTGCACCGGACCTTGTGACCATTGTGGACCGGTGCTTCTCACCTTGGAAGACTATCGGCGTTCATGGCAAAGAATAACCGCGGCGAACAAGCAGAGCCAACCGATCCTAACGCTCGCCTAATCACCAGTGACGCGGACAAGGTCAAGGCCTCGAAGTGGTTCGAGCGGGCTCGCGAGCTTGGCGGCAAGCGGCAGTTCGACTACGCCGTCGAGTACTACGTCAGCGGGCTGGAGTTCTACCCTGACGCCGTGGAAGAGGCCTGCAAGCCGCTTCATGGATGTGCCGTGGCACGTCGCCAAACCGGCGGTAAGAAACCCGGCCTCAAAGACACCCTGAAGCGGTCCACCAACGACAAGGACCCCAAGCGGGCGTTCGTGAACTCGCTGTGGCTGTTCGGTCGCGATCCGGACAATCTCGGGTATCTCGAGGCGATCACGCGGAACGCCGGCCGAACGAGGGCGGAAGACGCGGCAAAATGGGCGGCGGGCGTGTTCTTGAAGGCCCTCGAGACCGCGCCGAAGGCGAGCGTCAAGCAGATTCAGAGCTTGATACGACTTGTGGAAGAGTTCGGGGACCGCGCGGCCGAGCGCGGCGAATCCACGTTCGGGGTCGAGACATACCAGATCGGCATCGATGCCCTGAACATCTGGCGTCGGAAAGCGCCCAGAGATCACCACGCCGAGAGCGCCCTCAAAAACCTCTCGACCAAGCTGATAATCCTCAAGGGCAAGTACGATAAGGGGGACAGCTACCGCGACAGCATCGTGGATAACGAGGGGCAAACCGACCTGCACGACCTGCAACGATCCGTGCAAAGCGAGGACCGGATGGCCTCCCTCATCGCCAAGGCAAAGGCGGCGTTTGAGGCCGATCCCGACGCCGCGGGGCTCCTCAAGGACTACGTCGACCTGCTGTGCCGGCGCGAGAAGACGGAGGACGAGGCTCAGGCCATCGCCGTGCTGTTCAGCGAGCACAAGCGCACGAACGAGTATCGCTGGAAGCAGCTTGCCGACGACATCCGTGCTCGGCAGCTGGGTCGGGAGTGCCGCGAGGTGATCAAGGGGGGCGACGAAGCCCTTATCAAGCAGGCTCGGATTGCTCATCTCCGACACGAACTCACCATGTACATCGAGCGGGTCGAGAAATACCCGACCGACCTGCGTCTTCGTTTCGAGCTAGCCGTGCGGCGGTTCAACGCCGGGCAGTTCGACGAGGCCATTCCGTTGTTCCAGTCGGCCCGGTCCGACCCGAAGAACCAGGCGGCCTGTGGGATGTACCTCGGGCGTTGTTTCTACCGCAAAAAGTACCACTCCCAGGCGATTTCGGCCCTCGAGGACGCTATTAGCGGGCACGATGCCCAGGATGATGAACTCGCCAAAACGATGCGGTATTGGCTGGCCAGGGCGCTGGAGGGCGGCGGGAACGCGGCGAAAGCCCGGGACACCTACGGCGATATCCTCCAGATGGACTACAACTACAGGGACGTCCGTGCTAGAATGGATGCCTTGGAGCCCGAGGGCCCGGCGGGGCCCGCGGGTTGACGCGATTACCTAAGCGACGGAGATCTGCACAGTGCCAAACCTGCCCTCGGCCAAGAAGCGAGTCAAACAGAACGATCGGAGGCGTATCCGCAACCGTGCTCGCAAGGCCATAGTCAAGACGGAATCTCGCAAGTTTCTCGAACTCATCCAGGACGGGAAGCTGGACGAGGCCTCAAGCGCCTTATCCGTAATAACCAAGAAGCTCGATCAGGTTGCCGCGAAGGGAACGTTGCACAAGAATACCGTCGCCCGGAGCAAATCGCGCCTGGCCCGCCGGCTCAACACCGCCCTCGCCGCAAAGAAGGACTGAGTCTTGCCGAGGTCGATCGTCGCTTTCGGCGCACCTCGCCGCCCACACGTAAAGACATGACGTCTCCGAGTCCCGACGCCTACGTCTCACGCGGAGGGGAGAAGCTCGCAACCGCTCTCGACCACTTCCGCGCTGACGTAGCGGACCGCGTGTGCGCCGACCTGGGGACCCACGTCGGTGGATTTGTCGACTGCCTGCTGCGCCGTGGAGCCGCGAAGGTCTTTTCGGTCGACACCGCCTACGGCTTAATCGCGTGGAAGCTACGGAAGGATCCTCGCGTGGTGACGCTCGAGCGAACGAACGCGATGCACGTAACCCTGCCCGAGCAGGCCGAGTTCGTGACGATTGACGTCGGGTGGACACCGCAATCCAAGATCCTGCCGAACGTAGCCCGAATGATCACACCGTCGGGGCGCGTGGTTTCGCTGATCAAACCGCACTACGAAGCGCCGAAGGGCATGCTGACCGGCGGAGTCCTACCTGACGAGGCAGTCGATTCGGTCGTCGCCGAGGTGCTCGCTGATGTGGCGTCTCAGGGCTGGCGCGTCCTGGAAACCGTCGCGAGTCCTCTGCGTGGTCACGGAGGAAACCGTGAGGTCTTTGCTTTTCTCGGCATCGACGACCCCGCGGCGGTCCCGCGGTCTTGAGTCCGCCGCCCGGGATTTCGTGTCGGCCGTCGAAGGCAACGTCCGATCAGGTTGGCGAATCCTGTAGTCCAAAACGCTGGTCCGACCGTCCTACATGGTGAAAAGGCCGGTCCGAGCGCGGACGCCGGATCGGATCGCGGCCCGAAGGACGGAGGATTCTCGAATGGCAACACACCGAATAAACCTTCACGCCCTCGCAGTCTCGGCGACTATGCTGCTGACTGTCCCCGGCTGCCTCGAGCGGGAGGAGACGATCACAATCACTCCCGCCGGAGCGGTGACCATCGAACTGGAGTACACGGGCAGCCCGCAGAATTTCAGGACGCCCGATGCCCTACCGTCGGAGCGGAGCGGTTGGCGGATCACGCGGACAAGCGAGATCGACGGCGAAGGCAAGGAGGAGGTGACCATCACGTCGCGACGCAGGTTCGAGCCGCGCGAAGAGCTGCCGGGCACGTACGCCGCGGGGAATGATCCGGATGTCGATCTCTACCTGAGCTTTCCGACGACGCTGCGCCACGAGCGCCGCGCCGACGGCGTTTACCTGCACTTTCGGCGGGTGTACATGCCGCGCCGATGGGCGTACGTCGACTTTTGGCGCGGACTCTTCATGGATGACCGTATGGAGCAACTCGGCGAAAAGCCCGTTGATGAAATGTCCCCCGAAGAGAAGCTCGAGATTGTCAAGGCGTTCGCCGGGCTCGAACTCTTCAAGCGGGTCGAGTTCGCCTCGTCAGCCCTGAAACAATGTGACCCCGATCTACGTCCCGACGCCTGGCTGCGGGCACGTGCCGCCATGCTCGAGGTCGGTGAAGACGCGAATCTGGACGAAATCGTAGCTCTCATCGGCGACCTGCCCGACGATCAGCGTGACGTCGAGTTCGAGCGCGAAACCGAGCGTCTTCTCGATGAAGCGTTGGAGGCATTCGTGGATGAGCTGGAGGACGTTGCCGCGTACGATGCGACGCAAGTCGAGCGCTTTCAGAAGGCGTACGAGCGGGCCGAAAAGTACTTCGCCGTTACGGACAGCCTCGGTGCTCACGTTTTTGGCATTCGAGTGAAGATGCCGGGCGAAGTCGTCGCCCACAACGCCGACAAGATCGACGACGACGGGCTGGCCGTCTGGGAGTTCGACGGCGAAGCCTTTCGCGATCGGCCGTGCGAGTTGATGATTACGTCGAAGCTGAGCGGCAAACAGACCGACCGTTAGGACGGGGGCGTAGGATCGTGATGAACCTAAGCGGCTCACCTGCAGACGTGTTCGAACGGCACAGCCGGGACGTGTACGGATGGGCGTACCGCCTGCTGGGGCGACACCATGACGCCCTCGACGTCGTGCAGGATGTGTTCCTCCGCTGGGACAAGCAGTGTGCCGAGGCCCCGCCGCCCCGTCCGCGCGGTTGGCTTCGACGGGTAACGGTCAACAGAGCCATCGATATGTGCAGGTCGCGGCGGGCGGACGGCGATCGCCTCACGAAGTTGCCCGTGCGCTCCGTCGCGGAGCCCCTTCGGCTTGCTGAAACCGCCGATATGGAAGCACTTCGCGGCGACATCGCCGCCGCCTTCGACCCTCTTACCGACATACAACGCGGCGTGCTGATCGCCAAAGTGTACGATGGACTTACGTTCGCCAGGATAGCGGCCGAGCACGAGCTCGCCCTATCCACTGTGAAAACGCACTACCTGCGGGCGGTTCGCGCCGTTCGGAATCGCTTGCGGAGCCGATGGGATGACGAAAGCTAACCGATCTGGGGATCGACCATGAGCTGCGAAGATTTTGAGATGTTGATGGCGGACGC
>CBDUZY010000193.1:0-6002 GCA_965371825.1 uncultured bacterium | reverse complement strand
AGGGGAACACGCCGAGGGCATCGAACCGGAAGCTCTCGATAAAGTCAAGCAGTTCCCTGAATTCGTCGTCGGTCTCGCCGGGAAAGCCCGCGATTAGCGTCGTACGGAGCATCACATTCGGGATTCGCTCACGGATTCTGCGCAGAAGGTCCTCGGTCGCCGCTCGGTCCACCCGGCGGTGCATCGCCCGGAGTACGCGGTCGTTTATGTGTTGCAGGGGGAGATCGATGTAGTTGCAGACGTGCTCGCAGTCGGCGACGGCGTCGATGAGCTCATCCGTCAGGACGGTCGGATAGGCGTACATCAGACGGAGCCACTCGAGGCCGTCGACCGCATCGAGCCGGCGCAGCAAGTCGGCCAAGCCTCCGGGGAAGGCGTCGTCGCTAAGTCCGTAGCTGGTTGTGTCCTGCCCGATCAGGTTGATCTCGACCGCGCCGTCAGCCACAAGCTCCCGCGCCTCGTCGATCACGACGCTGGGTGGCTTGCAGTGCATGGGCCCGCGGATCGCGGGGATCGTGCAGAACGTACATTTCTGGTCGCACCCTTCGCTAATCCGAAGGTAGGCGTAATGTGGCGGAGTCAGCCTCAGGCGGCCTGAGTCAGATTGCGTGAACGGGTGGTAGTCGGCCAGAAAGACGTCGGTCGTCCGCTCCACCGTGGTCCGGGATCCGCCCCGGACGGCCCGAACGATGTCGTCGCGGCTGTTGACGCCGACGATGGCGTCTATCCCGGGGATTCGCTCGAGTATGGCTTCCTTGTCGCGCTGGACCAGGCAGCCCACGACGACGACGCGTTTGACCCGACCGGCCTTTTTGTGGGCAACCGCTTCGCGGATTACCTCGTCGGCCTCGGCCCTCGACTCCGCGAGGAATCCGCAGGTGTTGATAACCGCGACGTCGGTATCGCTCTCGTCGGCACCGACCGCACAGCCCGCCTCGGCTAGCTGCCCCAGCATCTTCTCGGAGTCGACTAGGTTCTTCGGGCAACCCAACGAGATGAACGATACACGCGTGAGTTCAGCCATAGTACGCATCGAGTCCGAATCGAACGTCGCCCGTACGATCGTCCCGCGGGGTCGCCGACGCCTTGTAATCGTACCGTTGCGCCGTCGGCGAGGCGATCTTCCGGTTTGGGCAGCGTCTGACAAACAAAACAGCCCGCCTGGTTGGGTCCCAGACGGGCCTTTTTTTGCACGCTGCCATAAGCAGCATCGTCTGCTGCCTTATGGCAGCCTACCTATGTTACATTCCAACGGACCACCTCCTTCTTGACACGGGACCTCCGGAGCGCTCGGGCGGATACCCCGAGCCACCGGCTTGACCCTGCCCGCTGGCCGTCACCCGCGGGCACATCGAACATCTTCCGGGTGGATCCGCCCGTTAGACGTACGGCGAGGGTCCCGCAGCCGCTCGGTATTGCCCGGTTTCGCAACCTGCAGCTGACCGCCGACTCCCCGCACTTCCAGTCTATCCGTCTCGAGTCCGCGAATCCAGACTTATCTGGGATTATAAGACTTGTGGGCTGTACGAAATTGCCCTAGCGCCAGTGCCGTCGACTGGAATGAGGGTGCTATTTGCGCTGGCCTGACAGGGTTCTTCCGGATGGGGGCAGTAACGCTGATATTTATCGGTCGGCGGATCTTCGCATGGTGAGGCCTATGGTGGTATCTTCGCCACCGGGCAGGCGATGGAGCATTCCCAGCACAGCCCGGTAAGCTGGAAGCGATGGCCTATCACGTGAAAGTGGTGGGCCTTGGCGATGCGGTGTCGGAGTTCGAGGATTTCGTCGGAGGCGAACTCGACGATTCGCCCGCACCGACGGCAGACCATGTGGTCGTGGGGTTGTTCTCCGAATGCGAGTTCGAAGTGGGCCCGCTTCAGGTCGAGCAGGACCCGCTTGAGGATTCCGCAGTCGACCAGGAGCGGCAATGTTCGGTAGACTGTCGCCTTCCCGACGGATCGGCCTCGTTCTTTGAGGAGATCGGCGACCTGATCAGCCTGGAAGTGGCCTTTGAGGCCGAGGATAGTGTCGAGGACCTCCAAGCGCGCGTTCGTTACCTTGATGCGATGGCTCCGCAAATAGCGGCGGAATGCCTCGCGTAGCTCTTCGGGGCTGTAATCGGTCGGTCGGACGCTCACGGAATCTCGCTCGGAGGCGGTCGGCCGCGACGGACTCGCCATCGCACGGGCGCCGCCAGCTCGCATTATCCAGCGTCCGGGTCCCGGGGCAATACGTGTTATGAGGGGGATGATGTGGACCGGGCCGAATCTAGCGGATATCCTCATGGGTGGAGTGGGGCGTGGCAGGCGATCCGGTATATGTCGGAGACCGACAGGCCCTGGAGCGTGAGTGAGGCTCGAGAAAGTCCGTGCCGAGATGACGCCAGGCGACGAACATAACCTGCAGCGGCGAGACTTCTTCCGCGACGCCGCTTCGCGGATGGTCCGCCCGCTACTGGACTACGTTGGACCGCGGATCGAACGGTCGGTGCGCCGGCAGATTCTTCGCCCGCCGGGGGCGATCGAGGAGAGTCAGTTCGCGGATACCTGTGAGCGCTGCGGGGCGTGCGTCGAGGCGTGCCCGGCAGAGGCCATCTTCCCGCTCGGCGCATCCGACTGGCGGGCGGAACGCGGTGGGGCGGGCACTCCGGTCATCGATCCGGGCCGGGCGGCGTGCGTCATCTGTGACGGCTTGAAGTGTACACATGTGTGTCCCAGCGGAGCACTGCTGCCGGTTCTGGAACCTAGCTCGATTCAAATGGGGCTCGCCGAGGTGTACGACGCGCTTTGCACGCGGAGCCGTGGTGAGGCGTGTAGCCTGTGCGTTGACCGGTGTCCGTTGGGTAAGTCTGCAATTCGCCTTGACGGGGAAGGGCCGCCGCACGTGCTCCAAGGCGGATGCGTCGGTTGCGGCGTCTGTGAACTCCACTGTCCGACGTCACCGAAGGCCGTTACGGTTAGACCGCTGTAGAGCCGCCGCCGTCCATCCGGTATCCTCTCATCGCGACCGGTACGGAGGAGAGGCTCCCCGAAACCGCGCCCCGACCATGCGGAATAACCCATGAAGCTCATCGCAAGACAGAAGATCTGGCTGGTGATCGTGATTGTCACCAACCTTCTGCTATGGATCATTCCCAGCGACGTGGTCGAGCAGATCGCCCGTGACCGGCAAACCATGTTGGGGCGGTACTCGCGCACGCATTTCTACTGGATCGTCGGTGTCGGCGTGATTTCGATCATCAGCTTCTATGTCGATTGGTCCACGGGTAACACGTACAAGAGGCGGTGGTTTCAGGTTCTCGCGACATTGCTCTTTCTCACTCCGACGCTCGCACTTGTCGACTTTGTTCTGCGGACACCGCAGGGTGCACACTACGAGCGTGAGGAGCTGGCGTTTCACAGGCCGGTCGAATCGGTCTTTACGGACACGTTCGTAGACAAGCCGGAAGCATATCGCACGTATCCGAATGCGCCGCCGGGTTACGGCAGTGTCGAATGCACGCTGCGAACGGACCGTCGCGGCTACCGAAACCGGACCGATCTCGACTCTTACGATATCGTCGTTCTCGGCGACTCCTTCGCGGAGGGCTCCAAGGTCTCCGACGAGTACCCCTGGGCTGTGCGTCTAGCCTCCGCGAGCGGGATGAGCGTGTACAACCTCGGAATGTCCAGCTACGACCCCCTGCACTACCTCGAATCGCTCGAAAAGACGGGCCTGTCGCTCTCGCCGCGATATGCGCTGTGTATGGTCTACGAAGGCAACGACTTCAGATCGGCCAAGGCTGATGGTAAGCGTCGCAGTCCGAGCTTATCGAAGCGGTTCAAGATCTACACGAAGCAATCGCCGATTCTCAGTGCGCTCGATACGATGCTGACCGATACATTCGGTCCGATCGACGCGACCGGCGACCCGGGTGATACCACTCCGATCGACTGGTTGCCGCTCGCCATTCCCGAGGGTGTCGGTGCGAAGCACTACGCATTCCAGCCCAAACAACTTCGCGACATGTTCCAGGGCAAAGAGGAGTTCGCCCTCGATAGGCACTGGCTCAATCCTCGCGGGCAGCTCGAGGAGATGGATCGGGTTTGCAGGCAGGCCGACTGCCGACTCGTTGTCGTGTTTGCTCCCACGAAGGCCCACGTGGTTCTGCCGCTGGTCGCGGATCGCGTGCCGGCCGAGGGCGTTCGGGCGTTTATGGCCCTGCAGTACAAGAAGGAACTCCCGGGACCGGACGAGTGTCTCGAGACTTTGGTGGAGCGCGCCGACGCCCGGGAGTCCGTCGTCGCGGAGTGGTGCAAGCGTGAGGGTATCGCCTTCGTGAGCACGACCGACGCGCTGAGGAGTGCCGCTGCCGGCGGCACGCAAGTCTACTACACGTATGACCAGCACTGGACGCCCGAGGGTCACGAGGTCGTCGCCGAGGCTGTGCTCGAGTTTCTTACATCCAGCTTTTTATCTCCAACCTCGGAAGCAACACGACGTTAGAAGGTTGCGCACCGATTGCCCCGGTGGCGGCTGGGGTCGAGGTAGCACACGTGAAGGTGGCGTGCGCTAGACAAAGGGCCGCCCGATGTGCGGGCGGCCCGTGGTTGCGGTTCGCGCGCATCGACCGGTCGTTGCGGAGACTCTTGCGGGAAGAGAATCCCCGCCGAGGCGTCCGGGAGGGCGAGTCGCTCGCCCTACTCGCGGTCGGCCTTGGGAATCGTGATGCCGACGGCAATTCGGGCGTCGCCACCGACGCTAAAGCCGATTTGGGCGTTGCCCTCGTTCGCCAAGAGCGAGTCGGAGCTGACTTCGACGTTGATCCGGAACGTTCCACGTGCGTTCGCCGAGGGCAAGTAGCCGTAGGTGCCCAGGTAGGCCGCGCCATCCACGTCAACAGTTCCGTTATACAGCACGGCGCCGAGACGAGCGCTGATCGGGCTGGTGGCCGTGACGATCTGCGACTCGCCGAACACGTAGTCTTCGCGTCTGCTGTCGATCGTGACCTCGTCCAGCTCGAGCCGGCCGTCCTCGCCGCCTCCGGCGCGGAGGGTCATCTGATAGCTTCGCAGCCCGGCGACGTTGTGAACGTAGACGTCGATCAGGTATCGCCCATCAAGCTCGCCCGCCGGGACCACACTGACCGACGGTCCGGTCGAGATCACCGCCTCACCGTTGACCGCGCGCATCAGTTGATCCGCCTGTGCGCCGGTAAGGGCCATCACGCTGACCCGTCCTTGAGGCGTGACCGTGCCGGCACCGACCATCTCACGACCGACGAAAACCGCCAACTGGGCGTTGCTGCCCTTGTGCGCCATGGCTGACAGGTGCTTTGTCGCATCGCCGGAGAGCGATAGCTCGACCGATGCACCGGCCCGCGACGCGAGCAGTTGTCCCGAGAGTACATCCACCGCGGTCCACGACGCCCGCGGAGCGATGTACAGCGCCTCGCCGTCGTCGGCTACTGTCTTGCGGTAGCCGTCCACCGGCGTTGTGCTGGCCATATGAATACTCAACGACGCCCCCTTCACTCCGCGATCCGTCCGCGAATCCGCCTGGGCGGTCGACAGAGCGAGAAGAGTCGTACCCAACAACACTACCGCAAGTACCCGCATTGCCTTTCGCATCTCACATTCCTTTCCGCTAGAAAGCGTATCCACTATCCGGCCCAGTACACGTCCTAAACCTCGGGCCGGTCCTCCCGCACTGGCGGCACTTTCTCTCTGCGGCTTGCTTCCCCGAAAAAGACCCGCAAGGCACTTCGTCCCCGATGCCTTGCCATGTCCCACACAGATCTGCTCGGGCCGGCCCGGTCCCGAGGGCAAACCGGGCTCCACTTACTACCCGGCACCTTTGTTTATATCACGAGCGGACCGATAACACAAGCCTAAAATCGTCCCCGCGGCCCTGATTCTCCAGCCCCAGTGCCCAGAATGGAGCCGGTTCGGCCGAATTCGCACATATGGGACGGTCACAGGATTGTAACGACGACGGATGTGGCGGGTGCAGTTCCCGCACGG
>CBDUZY010000192.1:0-6003 GCA_965371825.1 uncultured bacterium | reverse complement strand
GACGAACCTGCCCCCAAGCTTGCTGGATACTGAATCAGGTAAAGACAGGGCTCGCCTTCCTTCGCAAAAGTCTGAAGTCCGTGCACCCGCGGAGCGTCGACCTAGTGCATGAACACACTTGTTTCTGAGCGTTTACGGGGATGATCCACTCCGAACCGCGACCGTGAGGGAGCGGACGATGCGTCGAAACCAACCCGCAAGTCTTGGGTTGTCGATGCACTAGATCATCTCCGACAGGCGCCGCTTGCTTTCTTCGAACACCTCGGCGGCGTTGTAGCTGGACCGCACGAAGGGGCCGGCAGCGACGCTAAGAAACCCGAGACTTCGCGCGAGCTTCCCCAACTCGTCGAACTCGTCAGGTGTGTAGTATTTCGCCACTGGCGCATGATCGTCGAGCGTCGGCTGCAGGTACTGTCCGACGGTCAGCACATCACATCCGACGTCACGAAGATCCTGAAAGGTTTGACGCAGTTCGTCAACCGTCTCACCGAGTCCCACCATGAGGCCGGACTTGGTGATCAGGTGCGGGGCGATGTCCTTGGCGATCCGCAACACGTCGAGCGACCGCCTGTACTTGCCCTGCGGCCTGATCTTCGGCGTAATTCGCTCAACCGTCTCTATGTTGTGGTTGTACAGGTCGGGTCCGGCAACACAGACCGTGTCAATACACTCAGGCCGGGCATGGAAGTCAGCCGGAAGGACCTCGACCGTTGTCGATGGCGTTCGCTTTCGAATCGCTCTCACACAGCGAGCGAAATGCCCAGCCCCCTCGTCATCAAGGTCGTCGCGTGCGACAGCCGTCAAGACAACGTGGCGCAGGTCGAGCCGATTGATCGCCTCCGCAAGGCGGTCCGGTTCGTCCTCAGCCGGGGAATCCGGTCGGGCGGTCGTTACGGAGCAGAAGTGGCATCGCCGCGTACACTTATCGCCCAGGATCATGAACGTAGCATGCCGCTTCGACCAACATTCAGTGAGATTCGGGCACCGGGCCTCCTGGCAGACGGTCGACACGCCGCTTTTCGCCACGGTGTCAGCCGTGTACGCAAACTCTCCCGACGGCAACGGCCGCTTGAGCCACGCCGGCAGGCGCCGCCGCGGCTTCTTCGATGTTGTATCCAGGACCGGCAGTTTCATCTCATCTTCCTTGCGGCTTCGTCGCCGACTCAACGATTACCAGATCATATTGCACGCACGCGCGTTCAGCTACCGAACGTACGGGCGCCCTGTCTCGCCAGGATGGTGTAACGAGCCGGCTGCCAACACGGGAGCGTGCCAGGCCATGAAACGCCAGGGGTCTCGCCAGGAGGCGACTGAATCCGGCACAAGAGCGCATCCGGCGGCCGCAGACGGAAGCAAACGGATCGGCCCCGCGGCCGCAATCCGAAGCCTGCGGGCCGGCCGTCCAGATGTCCAGCCGGATTAGCGAGCAAGGCGGTTGTATGATTTTGTGATCATGCTCATTTTCTTCTTGACATGGCCGGAAGCTGTTGTATATTATGAGTGTGCTCATAAAACAGCAAAAGACCTGGAGCGGAGCGCTATGAGAGTGACGGCTGAGAAGAAGCAGGAAACGCGGCGGCGGATACTGGAAAGCGCTCGTAAACTCTTTATTGACAAAGGTTTCGCGAGCACGACGACGCGCGATATCGCCGAAGCGGCTGGGATCGCTACCGGGACGGTGTTCAACTACTTCCCCACGAAGGAGGCGTTGGCCATGACGATCGTCGACGTGGCCCTGGAGAGTGCAGGGGAGGAGTTCGCAGGCCGGCTGCGAGGCGATGAGACCCTCGACGAGGCCTTGTTTGCACACGTGGCGGTGGGGCTGCGGCACCTCGCCCCGTACCGGGGTTTTGTGGGCGAAGTCCTCGAGACCGCCTTGAGCCCATTTACACGGGACGATGCCTGTGACCAGGCACGGCAGGTTCGCATCAGCCATCTCGAAACGGTGCGGGAGCTGATCGCGTCGCGCGGTCTGCCGACCGTCCAGGGTCCGGGCACCATGACCATGCATTTGTATTGGACGCTCTATCTTGGCGTTCTTTCGTTCTGGACGGGGGACGAATCGCCAAACCGAGAGGACGCACTTGTTGTGCTCGACGAATCGATGCGGCTCTTCGTAGGGTCACTCTCGTCGGGTGCAAATAATGGAAGGGAGGTTAACGATGTCGTCGACATCACCGAGAATCGCTGAGTTGATCGACGCCTTGCCGGTTGAGTCCGAAGACGCGGTCGAACCCGGCGCGGCATTGCAGGGCCTTCTTTGCGACCTATCGCGCGAGCGCGTACCCGTCGGTCGTTGGAACCGTCTCTGGGTGCTTGGCACGCTGGAGGCGAAGATCGCGGCGGCGTATCTGGCCTGGTGGATTCGCAACGGGTATGGGCCGGCGGACAAGCGGCAGCGTACGCTCAATGAGACACATCTGAAGGCGGCGTTGAAACTTCTGGGTGGGATGACATATCTGCGTGGAGCGGTCATGAAGCTCGGGCAGATCATGGCCACACATCCGGACGTGGCACCGGAGCAGTTCGTCGATGTGCTGGGGCACTTGCACTTCGAGGCCCCACCCATGCACTTCTCGCTATTGCGAGAGTTCGTTCGCGCCGAGCTGGGGGCCGACCCCGTGGATGTCTTTGACCAGTTCGAGACGCGGGCGTTTGCCGCTGCTTCACTTGGACAGGTGCACCGGGCTCGGCTTAAAGGCTCGGGGCAGCGGGTGGCGATCAAGATTCAGTATCCCAACATCGGTCGGACGATTCGCGATGACTTTCGCAACATGATGGCTTTCCTGACGCCCATGCGCCTCAGCGGCGACTGGGACAACATGAAAGCGCAGTTCGAAGACGTTCGCCACATGCTCGATATGGAGACGGACTACGAGCAGGAGGCGGAGAACCTGCGGATTGCCCGGTCGGCGTTTACCGAGGACGAGGGTATCGTCGTGCCCCGCGTTTTCCCGGAGGTTTCGACCCGGCGCGTGCTCACCATGGAGTACGTCCAAGGCCTGCACCTGGACAAGTTCCTCTCCACCGAGCCGCCACAGGAGCTTCGCGACCAGTTTGGCTACAAGATCAGTGTAGCGCTGTTTCGACTTCAGTACTCGAAGCGGCTCGTGTATGCCGACCCGCAACCTGGGAATTACCTCTTCATGCCCGACGGCCGGCTCGGGTGCATCGACTTCGGCAGTTGTAGCCACCAGAGCGACGAGGATGTCGAGCGTTTGGCTGATGCGGAGCGAGCTTACTTCGGATCATCGCCTGAAGTGGCGCGGAAGACCCTCGCGCGAGGAAGCGAACTTACCTCGAGACAGGCGGCTGATGAAGGCCGCATGAGGTTCCTCGAAGACTGGAGCGAATGGGCTTGGGAGCCCGTGGTGCATGAGGGTCCGTTCGACTTCGGCAATCGAGACTACTTCCGCCGTGGTGCGGCGTTGTACGGCGACGGCATTCGACGGCGGTACACTCGGTCGCGTCCGTCGAATACCTGGCTGATCAAGTGCGTCTATGGAATGCGGGCCGTGCTCGCACTGCTCGAGGCCCGGGTCGATCTGGGCACCATCCACCGAGCTGAGACAACCGTACGTCAGGAACAGGGAGGGTGAACCTTTGAGCTTTGCGAGCCGAGGTGGTCCGTCGCAAGACCCCACGCGCGCAGCGCTGGCCAGCGCCGGGCAAGCACCTTGTCCAACAACTGATGATCCATTACGGTGTGTGCATGAGACGAGAGGTCTAATGAGTTGAGCAATCGCCTAAAGCTTGGTTTCCGTCTGATCGTTGGTCTGGTCGTCGTCACGTCTGCGTTCGTCGTATGGTTCACACGCGATCCCACCACCGAACTTGTCGACGCCTCGGGTAAGGAACTCACCGCCGGTGGCGCGCCGGACGGAGCAGACGGTGCCTTGGACGCTTCTCCATTCGATGACGTTCGCGTGTTGATCGAGCGAAAGGAGTTCGCCGACGCGAAGCATGAGCTGTTGCGACTGATCGAGGAATCAGATCGGGACGGCGAGGCCTGCATCCTCCTGTGCGACGTGTCACGTGAACTCAAAGAGGTGGAGGCTGCGGTTGATTACGGCCTCAAAGCTGTCGAGCTCTTGCCGGATAGTGCCGAGGCGCACTTCTCCTACGCGAAGGCAATTGCGATGCAGATTGTCTCCAACATGCAAGGCATCGCCGGCATCTTCGGGACGATGAAAGGGATGACACTCTTCAAGGAAGAGATCGACCGTGTCATCGAGCTGGACCCCGAAGACACCGAAGCGCGGACGATGTCGGTGTACTACTATCTATCGCCGGTTCCGATCGGCAACATCGACCGGGCGATTGAGATCGCGGGTGAAATCGAGGACCGCGATCCGGTCAGCGGGAAGCAGCTTCTCGCCGTTTGCTACCACAGGAAGAAGGAAACCGAACGCGCAATCAGAATCTGCCAGCAGGGAATCGAACGGTACCCCGAGGAATACCGGTTCCACGTCACGCTGGCGGATATCTATGCGAAGGAGAAGCGCTTCGGTGATGCAGACGCCGAGTTTGAGGCGGCGCGGCACGGCGAGAAGGGCGACGTGTACTACCGGGCTCTCTACGGCCAGGCGCTGATGCGCATTAAGAACGAGTTCGAGCCCGGGCGTGCGGTCGAGCTACTCGATGAGTTCATCTCGGCCGAACCGGAAGGTGACAAAGTGCAGCCGGTGGCCTATGCCTGTTGGCGCAGGGGCAATGCACTCGAACAGTTGGGACGCGTGGACGAAGCACGAGCCGCATACGAGGATAGCCTTCGCCGCGAGCCGGAGCTGAAGCAGGCCAAAGAGGCGCTCGAAGCCCTACCGGAGTGACGGCTGCCGGACGCTCACCGGGTCAGCGGGTCTTCACGCCGGAACTCGTGCCGTCGCCACCTGGTATAGGGCCCACAAGCCCGTCGCGGCGGCGTTCGACCGCGACGGGCTCGGCTGTCGAATGGACTGACCTTCGGTCGTCCGATCGGTCAGTGGGTTTCCGCTGCGCAGGAACCGGACATTGCCGCCGCGGCGCGTTGCTCGAGTTCCTGCGGCGGGACATCCTCGACATGCGTTGCGAGGCTCCAGTGGTGGCCGAACGGATCGGTTACCTTCCCGTAGCGATCGCCCCAGAACATGTCGGACAGGGGCATCACCACTTCGGCGCCGGCGTTCGTGGCTTTCTTGAAGGCGGTATCGACGTTCTCGACGTACAGATGGATGGTCACCGGCGAGCCGTTCAGTGCTTGCGGC
The DNA here is from genome assembly GCA_965371825.1 of uncultured bacterium. GTDB lineage: Bacteria > Planctomycetota > Phycisphaerae > UBA1845 > UBA1845 > JAJRUK01. The sequence goes on along the minus strand of CBDUZY010000192.1, from coordinate 760 downwards.
GACACGGCCTCCATGTCCGGGCACTCCTCGCACATGTAGATGATCGAGTTGCCGATCTGAAGCTCGGCGTGCATCACGGAGCCGTCCGGGCCGGGTATGCGGAACAGCTCCCGGGCACCGAACGCCTTGCTATAGAACTCGATTGCCTTCCCGCAGTTGCGCACGATCAAGTGTGGGGTTATGGTGTGATGTCCCTCGGGAATCGGATTTACGTTGCCTAACATTGGATTCTCCTCTCATTCCATGGTTTCCGCGCGCCGCCCGAAGGACGCGCGCTGTCTACACTGTCAAACTCCTAGGGCTTGCCGGCCAAGCCCTTATGGAGCATATTGAGAAAGGCCGCGTTGGCCTGTAGAAAATAGTCAAATGCCTGGTCCCACTCCTCGCCTTTCTGCCATCCGACAACGGACATGCGGAGGCGCGGGCGTTTCTCGTCGGCATATCCCAGGCTCGATATGCCTATCCGAGTTCGGCTGGATGCCAGCGGCTCGACGTATATCACTGTCCAGGTACTCTTAAAGGCCTCCATGAGAGGGAAACCATCAGCCGGTTTGGTCGTCTTGACCGAGATCATCCGCTCAGGTTCGAAGCTGAGGATCGTGTACTCGGCCGTGGTTGGATCGCCGAATGTCCCGCGCGGGTTGTAGTTGGTCCGCATCTTCCCGCCTATCCTCAGATCGACGTCGGCCATGGGCACCATCCACGACTCGATTCCCGCCCCCGTGGTTAGCACGGCCCACACGTCGTTGACCGGTCCCTC
>CBDUZY010000191.1:0-6012 GCA_965371825.1 uncultured bacterium | reverse complement strand
ACCTGCACCTGGCCCTGAGGTTGCATGTCGCCGCCCATCACGCCGAAACTGAGAACCGGTTGGCCGTCCTTGGTCACCATCGAGGGGATGATGGTGTGGAATGGTCGCTTGTGCGGGGCATACACGTTCGGGTGACCGCGTTCGAGGGTGAAGAGCTCTCCGCGATTTTGCAGGACGAACCCCAGGCCGTCGGGCACCAGTCCGGAGCCGAATCCCCGGTAGTTGCTCTGGATCAGTGAGACCATGTTGCGGTCCTTGTCCGCGACGGTGAGGTAGATCGTGTCACCGTGAGCGAGTCTCGGATCGCCGGCTTCGACGTGTTGCGCGGCCCTTCGGGCGTCGATCAGGGATCGGCGCTGCTCCGCGTAGTCCTTGGAAAGAAGCCCAGTTAGGGGGACCTCGAAGAAGTCCGGATCGGCGTAGAACTTGGCGCGATCTTCATAGACGAGCTTCTTGGCCTCGATCAAACGGTGCAGGTAGTCAGTCGAGTTGTGTCCCATAGAGGTGAGGTCGTAGGCTTCGAGAATGTTAAGCATCTGCAGCACGGCGATGCCCTGGCCGTTGGGCGGAAGCTGCCAGACGTCGAACCCGCGATAGTCGGTCGATACGGGTTCGACCCAGGTCGAGGTGTGGTCCTCGAAATCCTTCGCGGTCAGGAAGCAGCCGACCCGGCCGGCGAATGCGACGATCGTCTGCGTCAGTTCGCCTCGATAGAATGCGTCCCGGCCGCCGCGGGCAATGACCTCGTAGGTTCCGGCGAGATCGGGATTCTTGAAGACGTCTCCTTTTTTCGGCGCCTTACGGCCGGGGAGAAAGGTCTCGGCAAAGTTGGGGTGCTTTTTCAGAACACGGGCCCCGCGGGCCCAGTGGTAGGCAATCACCTCCGAGACCGGAAATCCTTCCCGGGCGTACTTGATAGCCGGGGCGAGGATCGTCGCCATGGGAAGCTTGCCGAACTTGCCGTGAAGCTCGAACCATCCGTCCACGCAGCCCGGAACGGAAACGGGCAGCGGCCCGTATGGCGGGATGGATGTCAGCTTAGCCGCTAGCAGGGCTTCATAGGAGAGTTCGTATGGGCTGCGACCACTGGCGTTGAGCCCGTATAGCTGCTGCGTCTTGGAGTCCCAGACTATGGCGAAGAGGTCACCGCCCACTCCGGAGCCTGTGGGCTCCATCAGACCGAGCGTGGCGTTGGCTGCGATAGCCGCGTCGACGGCGCTGCCCCCTTGTTTGAGGATGTCGATCGCGACCTGAGTAGCGAGCGGCTGACTTGTCGCAGCCATTCCGTTCCGAGCGATGACCTCCGACCGGGTGGCGAAGCCGCGGCCCGTCAGTCGGTCGCCGCCTCCAACGCCGCCCGCCCGCACCGGGACCGCCTGGAGGAGGACGCACGCCGCCAGAACCGACAAAACGAGAACCGTACCTGCCGCCGCGAAGGGCACGTATCGTTGCATTTCGATCACTCCAATCGGGTCGTCCACCCCTTGCTCCAACCTACCGACGGCCATCGGGCCTGCTTCCCGATGCCAAGCGACATCCTACCGTGGGAGCTCGCATTGCGACAGGCAAGCGCAGACCCGCCGGACGTGGAGCACAGCGCCGACACAGCGGGACATGCGCGGTATACTCACAGGTCGTACCGCGGCAAGGGAGTGGAGAAGCAATCATGTCCGTCGGGGAAGTCGTCGGATTGGTGATTACGGTCGGCCTTCTCGGCGTCATCGCCGGAGGTATGCTGACCGCGCTTCTCGCCGTCCGTAGCAGCCGCCTCGATACGATCCGCCAGCGCCGGGCTGCGGCGCTGAGTCACTGGCTGGCGGCCCGGTTGACGCTGAGCCGCTGCGCCAATTCGTTTATCGCCGCATTCCGCGCCCTCGCGTCAGAGCCACGTGAGTCGAGTCTTCGGGCGCTTCGACTGGACGAGGCGCAGCGGGCCCGCGCCCGTCTCTTTGCCGCCTTGAGAGACCTGGACCGGGCGGAGGCAGACCTGATAACGAGAGTGCCGGACCCTGCGATACACTTGCAGCTCGACAGCTTCAAGCGGCTTACGCCCGAAGAGCTGCGCGCCGCGATTGACGGTGATAGCAAGAACGTTGCGACGCTGGTCGGGAAGCTTCGACGTGACGATCAGAGGGCGATCGCCTTCGTTCGATTCACAGCGGCTCGGAGCGGGACCGGGAACGGGCACTCGCCGTTGCGCGATCTTGTGGACCGGTTGGCGGTTCTGGCTCGGTCGACCCTGGACCAGTGGGGCAAGCGATGATCTTCCGGAATGTCCGGAGGGGAGGTTCGAGTATAAGGCGGCTGGACCGGGCCGCGTGTCCCGCGCGACCATGTGACGGCGGCCGCACTTCTACTCAAGTCGCTGGGTTCAGGTCGCTCTGTCGTTCCGTGAACGCGACCCATGGGGGCGCGATTTGCGACTGGCCGCATGCCTGAAGTGACTCACCACGCGGGCCAACCGATCGAGCGTGCGCAGCGACTCCGGTGTGGTCTCCAGCCCGACAAACTGAAAACCGAGTGAAGCCCTCCCACGATCTACCGCCTCGCGATGTCGAAGAAGGGCATCCAGAACTATGGAGGGCTTGCCGGGTCGTGGAGTGAAGACGCAGCGGTAGTCGGTGCCGATTTCCACTTCCTTCGGGTCTGCGACCCTGATGCGCATCCCGCCACAGGAGATGTCCTCGAGCTGCCCGTGTCGAACGGCCCGGGCTTCCAGGGCGCGGTCCGCCGTGCCCGTCTCCCGCCAGAACCGCACCGCGACGATCGTGCCCCTCGGTGGTATTGCTCGCTCGTAGGCCCGGCGTTGGAGCTGCTGAATCTGATCGGGCCAACGCAACGCCAGCAGAGCTACGGTCGGTTGGATCTGTACCGACTGGACAACCGTGCAGAACATGCACTTCTTGTGACCGACGCGGAAGGTGCCCCCGAGTGTATCGCCCTTGGACGGAAAGAACTCCTCCGTCTCGCCGTCGACCCGGGGTATGCGCACGAGCAGGTCGCTCGCCGTTGGTGAGCCCAGGGCGAACATACCCTTGAAGGTCCGCCATCCGTCGTCGCTGTTGTACGTCAAGACCAGCCGACGCTGCTGCCGTATCGACTCGGCGACGACCTCATCCTGCTTGTCCTTCACGATCGGTTGCGTGGTGCTCATAACCGCAAATCCTCATCCATCGGTTTCGAGGGCCCGGGAAATAGCCGCCTGCAGACGCTCCCGATCAGGCTGTGATCGGGCATCGACGATGAACTCCAACCCGACGACGTTCCGGTCGGGCGTCGCCCCCACGGTTACGTTTACTATGCGACATACACGGTCGAAGTCGGTGCCGTCGCCGCCCACGCGAAACGTAACTTGTACCGTGTCACCTGCCGTGAGGGTCTTTGGCAGATCGCGGACGGGCAGCCGAACGGCGATGCCATCCGCGCTCAGATTGAGCAGGTTCCCGGAGCAGCGCCATCCGGTGCCGTTTTCCTCGTGGCGAACCGTCACTTCCGACGGTTCCCGTAGAAGTCGCCGAGTGCTTCGCCTGCGTTCGATGATTCCAGTCGCGCGGAAGGCACCCGAGTCCGCCGCTCCGCTGGTGGGTCCAATGGACATCGGTTCATCTCCTCCGGCGGAACATCCGTCTCTCGTGATCCGCAACGAATCGGGCGATCCGCCGCTGCTCACTCGTGATCGGCCCGTCACCCCACCTGCAAAAGCTCATTGCCACACGCAGTGACGTCCCGCTACTTACCGGACGCGAGTGCCGTACGGAACCGAGCATGTTCAGCTCGCGCGTGAGACCGGGGAGCCGGAAGGTCATAAAAAAACGCTCGCCGCGACGCGCGGGAGGAAACACCCGCTCATCGACGACAACCGATAACCCGCCCGCGGAAAGATCGACCATCCATCCGTTTATCCGTGGCGCGTCGAGCCTACAGGCACCCGGGACGTCCGCGTCGGAAACCGCGATGTCCACGTTGATGGGGTCGTAGCCTACCGTCAGTATCCGCAAGTGTGAGCGTCGCTGAGACTTTGCGATCACGATCGGTTTGCGCAGGGCTATGCCGGGCTGCGTTTGCCCGTCGCCGACGTCGATGCTCCTGTGCTCGTCCATGATCACGGTTTCGAACTGGCACCGCTCTCCTTGGAGCGACATGTGGGCCGTAATGGTCTGCCCAGCGGGTATAGTGCCGTCGTTCGCCAGATAGAGGGGCTCGTCGGTGAGAATACAGTCCGGGGCGTGGTCGAGAATCCTGACACAGGCGGTGACGACCACGCCGTCGCGATCGATGTAGTGCAGCTCCGCTGGCGAACGACGCTCGCAGGCGGCGGTGAGGATCCGCTCTACGGAATCGGCTACGGTATTGGTTGCTGTCACGCTGCGATCCTCGTAGGACCGAGGGCGGCCTCGGTACCGTGACGCGCGCCGGGCGCGCGTAAGCTCTCGTAGTCATTTCGGAACGGTGTATGGACGACTTGACCGGTGTCGACCCGCCGATAATCACGGCGCAGGCGTTGTCGACCGGGTTCCAAGACCCGATAAGCCGAGGCGGTGCGGTGGAGATCGACCCAGAATCGGGCGGGTAATCGAAGCGGTCCCCAGGAGTGTTACGTGCGTACCAGTTTCCGGTTTGCGGTGGTTGAGCGCGGTTCGGTCGTGTCCTCGGCTGTGTCCAACAGTTCGGCCGCCTCCTTGGGCTTGTATGAGCCGGTCAAGGTGACGAGCAATCCGGGCAAGGCGCAAATAAGTACGACCACGCGAATCGCCAGAGCCATGCACACGATCTGTGATGGGCTTCCGTACGATGCGAAGAAGAAACGATAGGCGAGCTCCACCGTGCCCAGTCCCTGCGGCGGGCCGGGCAACGCCTGAACGACGGTTCCCGTGTAGAAATAGGCAAAGTACTCGAGCATGTTGCCAAGGTGGGCGTCCATCGCCAGCGCTCGTGCAACCGTAAAGTACGCGAGCAGAGCCATCGCCTGAAGGAAAGCCGTGATCAGGACCGCGCTTATGAGCACGGAAGTATGACCCGCGAGTGTACGGGCGGCGTTGTCGATTCGCTTGACGTGTGTCAGCAGCGGCAACCGGGCCAGCCATGCCTCCGGGATGCGGAATCGCCGCAGCAACGGTGACAGATAGATGACGGTGCCGACCACGCCGATGCCGATCAGTCCCAGCATGTACGGTCGAAGCAGGGCGAGTCGACTTCCCCCCGGACTCAGCGTCGTGATGAGGGCCGCGACCATGAGCAGTGTTCCCAATCCGATGAAGCGATCGAGCACAACCGTCGTTACCGCCTCCGTCTTGCGATCGGTGTGCAGCGATGCGAAATAGGCCTTGAACGCGTCACCGGCGTGGGAGCCCAGCGGGGTCGCGAAGTTCAGAAAGTTACCCGCGAACGAGAGCTTAACGCTCTCCCAGAAGCTTACACGAATCCCCTGTGCACCCAAGAGCCAGCGAAATCGCATGGCCTGTGGAAACACCACCGGAAAGTGAATCAGCAAGGCTAACAGCAGGAGCCACTTGACGCTGTCGCGCCACGCGGTCCTCAACCCGTAGGTGATGCGAAGTGCTCCGTCCGAATCGACGGCCACGTCACTGGGCGGGATTTCACGGACCTCGCCGGTTGCGAGTTCAATCCGGACCGACTCCCCCAGTGATAGAACCCGGCCCACGAGATCGGGGCTCGAATCCATCATCGTGACGTGATCGTTGAGCGTGACCCCTTGGACCACCAGCCACAACGCGGCTACACAGATCAGGGTGCGTAAAGCGTTGAACAGCGTTTTCTTTTTCCCTGGCGTCATTAGCGGTCACCTTGGGTGGCACTAACGGCCTGTTGAAGAAGGTGCGGCACGGGTTTTCAACCCGTGTCTTCACCGGTTGGAAACCGGTGCCACACTTGTTTGGTGCCTTTTTTCAACAGGCTGCTCACTAACACGTCGGCCCGAACGGTCGCTCCGCACTACAGTTATCGGTCCCCGGCGGCTGCCGCATTTGGTCGACCGTGGCTGACGGTCGGTTT